>NZ_JCBANG010000048.1:0-46272 GCF_059760905.1 Achromobacter sp. 1011811831 | reverse complement strand
GTCGCAAGTTTGCGACGATCCGGGCGTCAGCGTGATCGTCGGCCGCGCGTCGAAGTCGTCCGACGACGTCAGCAGCGTGCGATAGGTCGCATAGCCCGGTTTCTCCACGCACCAGTTCCAGAAAAAGATCGTCCGGCCATGGATCATCAGCGATTCGGCACGCCATTCGCTGTGATTCTCGAATGAGGCGACGCCCTCCTCGCCGCTGCGCTGTTCATCGCGCCAGCGTTCCCGGCCATAGGGATAGGAGGAGGTGATCAGGATCACGCGGGCGTCCGCCAAGGGCCTGGACTGCTCGTCGACCACGGTGGCGCGGGCCTGCGGCTGCAGCGTCTTGTACGCCGGGTACGGAATGCAGCCGCCCAGCAACAAGGGCGCGGCCAGCAGGGCCGCGCGCAGCGAAAAAAATGGGAGACAGAACGGTCGACGCAACAGTCGATACATATTGGCGGTGTGGCAATACAGGGAAACAGTGGTCAAAAGAATACGAAGGTAGTATTTTCTCGCGACTAGCAAGGCAAGACCATTCATGAGTACGGCACGACCCCCATCTTTATCGCAAGACCCGCGCCTGACGAAAGGCGAACGCACCAGATTGCAGCTTTTGGAAGTGGCCGCGGCGGAATTCGCCGAACGCGGCTTCCAGCATACCCGGATCAGCGACATTGTCGCCCGCGCCGGCGTGACGCAGCCGGTCTTCTATCAATACTTCACCAGCAAGCAGGCGGCCTATGACGAACTCGTCGGCATGTTCGCCGAGCGCCTGCGAGGCATCATCGGCCAGGAACGCGAGCCCGGCGCGCCGGGCTCGGGGCTGGACGAGCGCGTGCGCGCCAGCGTCGGTGGCCTGCTGGCCATCCTGCGCGAGAATCCCGACCTGACCCGCATCGGCTTCTTCCAGGCCGATTCGGCCGAGGATCTCAAGGACGAACTGGCGCGCATGATCGCGGCCAGGGTGCGCCTGGAGCAGCAGGCCGGCCTGTTTCGCGCCGAGGTTTCGGCCGAGCTGTTCGCGCATGCGCTGATGGGCATCATCGAACGTTTCGTGCGCCAGGCGCCGGGGCAGGAGTCCTCGACGCTGTCGGGCTTCATCTCGGACCTGCTGCTGGACGGCGCGCGCCGCCGCGCGGCGCCGGCGGGCATGCCCGCCTGACGCTTCGCCCGCACTGACGGATCCCTGAACGCAGGCATGGCGCGCGGCACGGCCGCGGCGCCGGCGCGTCCCATGGCGCGGGCTTCTGGCAATATGTGCCGTCCGGCGCAGACGCCGCCCGCAACGCCACAAGGGAACCGCCATGAATTACCGCAGACTGGGAAACAGCAACCTCCGCGTATCGCCGCTGTGCCTGGGCACCATGATGTTCGGCGAACAGACGCCGGACGACGAGGCCGCGCGCATCGTCGCGTCGGCGCGCGAACAGGGTGTGAATTTCATCGACACGGCCGACGTCTACAACGACGGCCGTTCCGAACAGGTGCTGGGCAGGCTGCTCAAGGGCCAGCGCCATGACTGGGTGCTGGCCAGCAAGATCGGCAACGCCATGGGCCAGGGCCCCAACCAGGCGCACTATTCGCGCCAGTGGCTGGTGCGCGGGGTCGAGGCCAGCCTGGCGCGACTGGACACCGATTTCCTGGACATCCTGTACCTGCACCGCGACTACCACGAGGAAAACCTGGAAGAGGCCGTGTGGGCGCTGGGCGACCTGATCCGCGCCGGCAAGCTGCGCGGCTTCGGCCTGTCGAACTTCCGCGGCTGGCGCATCGCCGAGGTCATGCGCTTGTGCGCGCAGCTGGGCGTGCCGCAGCCGGTGGTCTGCCAGCCGTACTACAACATGCTCAATCGCGGCCCCGAGGTCGAGATCCTGCCCGCCTGCGGCCACTATGGGCTGGGCGTGGTGCCGTACAGCCCGATCGCGCGCGGCGTGCTCACGGGCAAGTACCTGCCGGGCCAGGCCCCCGGGGCGGACACGCGCGCCGGTCGTGGCGACCGCCGCATCCTGGCCACCGAGTTCCGCGAGGAATCGCTGCGGATCGCGCAGCGGCTGGTCGAGCATGCCGCCGCGCGCGGCGTGCAGCCCGGCCCTTTCGCCACCGCCTGGGTGCTGGCCAATCCGCTGGTCAGCTCGGTGATCGCCGGCCCGCGCACGCTGGCGCAGATGCAGGACTACTACGCCGCGCTGGACCTGCGCATCACGCCCGAGGACGAGACGCTGGTGGATGGCTGGGTCACGCCGGGCCACGCCTCCACCCACGGCTACAACGATCCCAACTACCCGTTCCACGGCCGGCCCGCCGTCCGCGCCTGATCCGGCCGCGCGGGGCGGCCGGCTTGGGGGGCCTGGCATCGGGCGGCCCGCAAGCGATCCGTCCCGCATCCCGGCTCAGGCCTTGCGCAGGCCGGCGCGGGGCAAGGCCGCGCCGCCCGCCTGGCCCGCCGGCTGCCCGCCGCGTCCGATCAGCCATGCGCACAGCGCTGACACCAGGCCCGCGAACAGCACGTACAGGCAGATCAGCCAGGGCTGGCCGCCGCCGCTCTTGAGCAGGGCGGTGGCGATGATGGGCGTGATGCCCGAGGCGAAGATGCCCGAGAACTGGTAGACGAAGGAGATGCCGGTGTAGCGCACCTTGGCGTCGAACAGCTCGCAGAACAGCGCGGCCTCCGGCCCGTAGACGGCGGCGTAGAAGATGCCGAAGGGCACGATGATGGCCAGCCACACCAGCATCACGCTGCCCTGGCTGTTGAGCATCAGCCAGAAGCCCGGGAAGGACGCCGCCGCCGTGATCAGCGAGCCCCAGAAATACACGCGGGTGCGGCCGACGCGGTCCGACAGCCGGCCGAAGAAGGGGATGAACACGCACATCACCAGCGCCGCCGCCATCACGCCGGTCAGCGCCTGCGTGCGCGTGATCTGCACGGTCTGGGTCAGGTACGAGATCGAGAACACCCCGAACACATTGAAGAACACGCCGTCGATGTAGCGCGCGCCCATGCCTTTGAGCACATTGCCCGGATAGCGCCGCAGCATGTCGAAGAAGGGAATGCGGCTCTCGGCGTTGCGCGCCTTGACCTGGGAGAACTCGGGCGTCTCCTTGATGTTGAGCCGGATGTACATGCCCACCAGCACCATCGCGGCCGAGGCCAGGAAGGCGACGCGCCAGCCCCAGGCCATGAACTGCGCGTCGGTGAGCAGGGTGGACAGCAGCGCCACCGTGCCCGAGGCCAGGCACAGGCCGATGGCCAGCCCGATCTGCGGCAGCGAGGCGTAGAAGCCCTTTTTCTCCGGCGGCGCGTATTCATAGGCCATCAGCACCGCGCCGCCCCATTCGCCGCCCAGCCCGATGCCCTGGAACACGCGCAAGAGCAGCAGCAGCACGGGCGCCCAGATGCCGATGCTGTCGTAGGTGGGCACCAGGCCGATCAGGAAGGTCGACACGCCCATGATCATCAGCGTCATCACCAGCATGCTCTTGCGGCCGATGCGGTCGCCGAAGTGGCCGAAGATCAGGCCGCCCAGCGGACGCGTGATGAAGCCGACCGCGAAGGTGGTGTAGGCCAGCATGGTCGACACCAGCGGGTCGTCCGTGGGGAAGTACAGCTTGTTGAACACGATGCCGGCGACGACGCCGTACAGGAAGAAGTCGTACCACTCGATGGTGGCGCCGATCAGCGAGGCGGTGACGACTCTGCGCACCGCCGCTACGTTCTGCTTGGCCATGTCTGCTCTCCTCTGGTGGATGGCCGGACGGTCTGCGCCGCGCCTGGCCGTGGGGGTGCTACGGTTGGACTGGCGGATGCCGCATCATCGGGCTGCCGCGATGCCGGCATTGCCGGTACGCGGGCATGCCTCCAGCGAGTCGGCGCCTGGCGTTGCGGGCAGGGACCGTTCCCGCAAGATGAATTCGGCCGCGCGCTCGGCCAGCATGATCACGGGCGCATTCGTGTTGCCCGACACCAGCGTCGGCATGACCGAGCAGTCGACCACGCGCAGCCCGGCCACGCCGCGCACGCGCAGCTGCTCGTCCACCACCGCCAGGGGATCGTCGGCCGGCCCCATTTTGGCCGTGCTCGAGGGATGGAAGATGGTGGCGCCGTACTCGCGGCAGAAGTGCAGGATCTCGTCATCGTCGCGGACCTCGGGGCCGGGCCGGAACTCGCGCTTCATCAGCCCGGCCAGCGGCTCGGCGGCCGCCAGCCGGCGCGCGTACTTGACCGCCGCCACCGCCATGCGGCGGTCCAGCTCGGTGGACAGGTAGTTGGGCTGCATGGACGGTGCCTCGAAAGGATCGGCGCTGCGCAGCCGCACATGGCCGCGCGAGCTGGGCCGCAGCTGGCACACCGAGTAGGTGCAGCCCGAGAACGGATGCACCTTGCCGCCGGCCATGTCGGCCGACAGGGTGGCGAAATGGAACTGGGTGTCTGGCGTAACGCTGGCCGGATCCACGCGGCAGAACAGGCCGCCCTGGTTGATGCCGACCGCCAGCGGCCCGTCGCGGAACAGCAGCCATTGCAGGCCGATGCGCGCGCGCCCGGCCAGCGTACGCAGCTGGTCGTTGGTGGTGATGGGGCGGCTGGTTTCGTAGATCAGCCGGATCTGCAGATGGTCCTGCAGGTTCTCGCCCACGCCCGGCAGGTCGCGCACCACGTCGATGCCATGCTGGCGCAGCAGCGCCGCCGGGCCGACGCCGGACAGCTGCAGCAGTTGCGGCGATTGCAGCGCGCCGGCGCACAGCAGCACCTCGCGCCGGGCGCGCAGCGTGCGCACCTCGCCGTCGACGCGGTAGCGCACGCCGCAGGCACGGCGGCCCTCGAACAGCACGGCCATGGCGTGGGCGCCGGTCTGCACGCGCAGGTTGGGCCGGCCCTCGGCCGGACGCAGGTAGGCCACGGCGGTGGAGCAGCGCCGGCCGTGGCGCGTGGTGAGCTGGTAATAGCCCGCGCCTTCCTGTTCGCCGGTGTTGAAGTCGCGCACGCGCGGCACGCCCAGGCCGGCGGCGGCCTCGATCATGGCCTCGACCAGTGGATGCGGCGTCTTGATCGAGGTGGCGCTCAGCGGGCCGCCCACGCCGCGCGTGGCGCTCTCGCCCAGGTCGTTGTCCTCCAGCCGGCGGAAGTAGGGCAGGCAGTCTTCCCAGCGCCAGCCGGGATTGCCGGCGGCGGCCCAGGCGTCGTAGTCGGCGCGCTGGCCGCGGATGTAGATCAGGCCGTTGATGGCGCTGGAGCCGCCCAGCGTGCGGCCGCGCGGCCAGTAGATGCGGCGGCCCAGCATGTTGGGATCGGGATCGGTGTAGTAGCCCCAGTTCACTTCCCTGTGGAACATGGTCTTGCCGTAGCCGATGGGGATGTGTATCCACGGATAGCGGTCGCGCGGACCGGCCTCCAGCAGGCAGACGGCATGCGCGCCGTCCTCGCTCAGCCGGTTGGCCAGCACGCATCCGGCCGAGCCGGCGCCCACCACGATGTAGTCCACTGTGTCCGACATGCCGCCTGTCTCCCTGGCGCCTGGACCCGCGCAAGCCGCGCGTCCGCCACGACGCGTGTTTCCTGCTTGCGGAGGCCGGGGCGCTTATATACTGGCCGGGTTCCTCGCGGCGCGAGCACGGCCCGCGAGGCTTGAGGCGATTCTAGGAAGCGCGCGCGCCGGGCCAAGCGCAATCGGCGCGCGGGGCGGGAAATGGAACAGAACATGGGGCTTCGGTTTCAAAATCGCAGTGCAGCATCGCGGGATGGCGCCGATGGCGGCATCCAGGGCGGCCAGGACGAGGACGCCGGGTCGCGGCTGGAAGAGGCGCGCAGCCTGCGCGCCCTGCATGTGCTGGACCATCTGGCCCGCGCCCAGCATCCGCCCACGCTGGCCCAGCTGGCGCAGCGCCTGGCCATGCCCAAGACCACCCTGATGCGGCTGCTGGCCGCGATGCAGCGCGCCGGCTTCGTCGCCGCCACGCCGGTCGAGCGCGGCTATGTGCCGGGGCCGCAGGCCGGCGCGCTGGCGCTGGCCACGCTGCGCGCCTCGGCCTACACGCGCGCCTGCCGCGCGGTGCTGGCGCAGCTGGCCGGCACGCTGGGAGAAACCTGCAACCTGACCGCGCCCGACGGCGACCGCGTCATCTACATGGAGCGCGTCGAAACCGCCGAGCCGCTGCGGCTGATCTTCGCGGTGGGCAGCCACGTGCCCATGCACTGCACCGCCAGCGGCAAGCTGTTCCTGGCCTCGATGAGCCGGCTGGAACGCGCGCGCGTGGTGGCGCGATTGCCGCTCACGCGCAACACGCCGCGCACGCTGACCCGGCCCGAGCAGTTGGAGGAAGAGCTGGAGCGCCTGGCCGCGCGCGGCATCGGCATCGACAACGAGGAATTCGTGCGCGGCATGAGCGCGGTGGCGGTGCCGGTGCGCGACGAGGAAGATCGCGTGGTGGCGGCCGTGGCCTGCCATGCGCCGACGGCGCGGGTGATGCTGGACGATCTGCTGCGCGCCGTGCCGGTGATGCAGCGCGCGGCCGAGGCCATGCGCGAGGTGTTCTCGCAGCGGCCGGCTGCCGGCTGATCGCGGCGCGCGCCCTGGCTCAGTGCGGGGCGGCGGCGCGCGCCTTGCGCCGCGCCACGCTTTCCCAGGCCGCTACCAGGATCATGATCAGCGTGGTCAGGCCGCCCACCATCAGGTTGTCGGTGACGAAGGCGATGGGCGCCAGCACGGCCAGCAACAGCAGGCCGACCACGTGCGACAGCGGGAAGCGGCCATAGACGACGGTCTTGTAGATGCCGTTGCCGGCCAGGTACAGCGCCGGGCCGCCGATCAGCGCGGCGGCGGCCGGCATGGAGATGCGGCCGTCCGGATGCAGGATGACCAGTTCGTTGGCCACGGCCGAGACGATCACGCCGGCGATCAGGATCACGTGCACGTAGTGGAACCAGGCGCCGATGCGGCCCGGATCGTCCGAATGCACGATGGCCTCGGTGCCGTCATGGCTGCTGGTGTCGAAATACACCCACCACATCGCGGCGGTGCCCAGGAAGGCGGCCAGCAGCGCGATCAGCGCCGGCGCGTGCCAGTTGTCCAGGCCGGCCAGCGTGGCGCCGGTGATCAGCAGGGTCTCGCCCAGCGCCACGATGACGAAGAGCTGGCAGCGCTCGGCCAGGTGGCCGCCCTCGATGGTCCATTCGCTCGTGGCGGAACGGCCCAGGCCGGGGAAGCGGAAGCCGATCATGGGCGACAGGTATTCGCAGGCCACCGCCAGCGCCCACAGCGCCAGCCGCGTGCCGTCCTGTGACAGGCCGCCGGCGATCCAAAGGACCGCCGACACGCACAGCCAGGCCAGCATGCGGCGGAAGTTGGGCGAGAGCGGATGCGAGGACCCCAGGTGCAGCACGATGAACAGCGTGCGGCCCACCTGGATCACCACGTAGCTGATGGCGAACACCAGCCCGGTGGCGCCGAAGGCGCCGGGCAGGGCGGCGCCCGAGACCAGGCCGGCCAGCATCACGGCGAACAGCATGACGCGCATGGGCACGGCGTCGGGGTCGAACCAGTTGGTGACCCAGCAGGTGTACTGCCAGCCCAGCCACACGGCGAACCACAAGACCAGCGCGTGCAGCGCGCCCATCAGGGTCAGGTCGTGCAGCAGGCTGTGGGAGATCTGGGTGACCGCGAAGACGTACACCAGGTCGAAGAACAGCTCGACGAAGGTGACGCGGGCTTCGTGGCCGTCGCGGCGGCGCAGCAGGTTGGCGCTTGCGAGAAAGGTCATGAGGTGGCTGCCTGGCTGTGGTGGCGCAGCCAGATTAGCGCAAGCCCGTCCGCGCCGGACCGTCAAGCTCTGCAAAGTCCGGGCGGGCGTGGCGGCGGCGCCACGCCCGTTCCAGATCAGTGCATGGGCGGTGTGTCGCCGGCCGGCCGCGCCAGCTCGTGGTTGCGCGTGCGCACCAGCGCGGCGCTGAGCAGCGCCGCAACGCCGGCGATGAGGGCGCCGGCCAGGAAGGTGGCCTGGTAGCCGGCGTTCAACGCGGCTTGCGGGACGGCCCCGGCCGCCGCCAGTCCGGCGCTGCGCGCGGCGGCCAGGCTGGCCAGCGCCGCCAGTCCCAGCGCGCCGCCCATCATGAAGGCGGTGTTGACCAGGCCCGAGGCCAGGCCGGAGCGCGACGGCTCGACGTCGCTCATGGCGGCCAGCAGCATGGGATTGAAGGCCACGCCCGCGCCCAGTCCCAGCAGCACCATCGCGGGCAGCACGTCGAGCGTGAAGCTGCCATCGATGGGCGCGCGCGCGAACAGCGCCAGGCCCAGGGCCGCCAGCGCCAGCCCCCAGGCCAGCGGCCCGCGGATGCCGAAGCGCATCACCAGCTTGGCCGACAGGCCCAGCGAGAACACGGCCATGATCAGGTTGCCGGGCAGGAAGGCCAGGCCCACCTGCATGGCGTCATAGCCCAGCACGCGCTGCATGTAGAGCGCCGACACGAAGAACCACGCGAACATCGCGGCGGCCCACAGCACCGCCACCACGTTGGCGGTGGCCAGGTTGCGCAGGCGGAACATGGACAGCGGCATCAGCGGGTCGGACGAGCGCGCCTCGATCGCCAGGAACAGCGCCATCAACAGCGCCGCCGCGCCCAGCAGCGACAGCGACTGCGTCGAGGTCCAGCCGGCCTCGTTGCCGTTGACCACCGCAAAGACCGCCAGCAGCAGCGAGGCGGTCACGGTCAGCGCGCCGCCCGCGTCCAGCCGGGTGCCGGCCGGGGCGGGCCGGGACGCCGGCAGCAGCCGCAGGCACAGCGCGTAGACCAGCACGCCAATCGGGATGTTGACCAGGAAGATCCAGTGCCAGCTCAGCGCGCTGGTCAGGAGGCCGCCCAGCAGCACGCCGATGCTGCCGCCGCCGGCGCAGACGAAGCCGTACACGCCCATGGCGCGGGCGCGTTCGCCCGGCTCGGTGAAGAGGTTCATGATCAGCGACAGCGACACCGCCGAGACCACGGCGCCGCCCAGGCCTTGCGCGGCGCGCGCCACGATCAGCAGCGTCTGTCCCTGGGCCAGTCCACATGCCAGCGACGCGGCGGTGAACAGCGTCAGGCCGGCCAGGAACATGCGGCGCGAGCCGTACAGGTCGCCCAGCCGCCCGCCCAGCAGCAGGAAGCCGCCGAAGGTCAGCATGTAGGCGTTGACCACCCAGACCAGCGCGGTCTCGGAGAATTGCAGGTCTTCGCGGATCGAGGGCAGGGCGACGTTGACGATGGTGGTGTCCAGGACGATCATCAACACGCCCAGGCAGAGCACCATCAGCGCCCACCATCGTTGCTTGCCATGCAGGTCATGCGTCATCGATTGTTGCTCCCAGGGGCCGACGGACACCGGAAGCCGTCGCGCATGAGCCCCCTGCGTGCGCGATCGTCCAGGCGCGGCGCGCGGGCAAGGCGCGGTCCGCGGAATTTTCCGGAGCGCGATAGTAACGCCGGCGATGCCGGCTGTGGTGTCATTTCGAGACGATTTGTCCGGGAAATCTCTTATTGCCGCGCCGCTGCCGGCCTTTCTATCATGCGAGCCAAGGTCAGCTTCGACCGCGGCGCGCACGGCGCGCCGGCAGTGGCGGTACCCGCGGCAATGATTGCCGCCTGAATTCACCTTCTGGCTATGAAAGCCCCCGATATGCACGCAACGCGTGGTCGGGGGCTTTTTGTTTTCATCGTCGGATCGTGCGTCGCGTTGTGTTCCAGAAATGAAGGAGATGGCATGCAAGAGTCTTTCCCGCAGCATCCGACCGCCGCCGAGTTGCGGATCGCCTGCGTGCAGATGGCACCGGCGATGGGCGAGGTTGCCGCCAACGTGGCGCGCGCCGAGGCGCTGGTCGAACAGGCCGCCGCCCAGGGCGCACGGCTGGTGGTGCTGCCCGAGCTGGCCAATACCGGTTACATGTTTGACAGCCGCGAGGAAGCCTGCGCACTGGCCGAGACGGTGCCGGACGGCCCCAGCGCGCGCGCCTGGATCGCGCTGGCGCAACGGCTGGGCATTCATCTGGTGGCCGGCATCGCCGAGCGCGACGGCGGCCGGCTCTACAACTCGGCGCTGGTCGCCGGCCCGCAAGGCTATCTGGGCACCTACCGCAAGCTGCACCTGTGGGGCGACGAGAACCTGTATTTCGAACCGGGCGACCTGGGCCTGCCGGTGTTCCACACCGAGTTCGGCCGGCTGGGCGTGGCCATCTGCTACGACGGCTGGTTCCCCGAGGTCTACCGGCTGCTGGCGATGCGCGGCGCGGACATCGTGGCGGTGCCCACCAACTGGGTGCCCATGCCGGGGCAAACGCCCGACGGCCCGGCGATGGCGCACGCGCTGGCGATCGCCGGCGCTCATAGCAACGGCCTGACGGTGGCCTGCGCCGATCGCGTGGGCACCGAGCGCGGCCAGCCCTTCGTCGGCCGCAGCCTGATCGTCGGCGCGCAGGGCTGGACCGTGGCCGGGCCGGCCAGCCATGACCGGGAGGAGATCCTGGTCGCGGCGGTGGACCTGAAGGCCGCGCGCCGCGCGCGCCAGCTCAACGCCTTCAATCACGTGCTGCGCGACCGGCGTCGCGACGTGTACGACGAAATGCTGGGCGCCGGCCCGTCGCCGGCGGTGGACCGGGCGGCGAACTGAACCAGGAATCGAGCAGCGAATCGCGGCATATCCACGCAGCACATTCATGCAGCACATTCAAATGGCGGACCACCGCCGGCCCCCAAGGAGAAAACCATGAGCATTCCGCAACGCCGTCTTCCGTATTGCAGCTTCCTGCTGCGCCTGTCGGTGGTCGCCCTGCTGGGCGCGGCCGCGTCCGCGCAGGCCGCCGAACCCTTGCGCATCGGCGTGCCGGTGGGCCTGTCCGGCGCCAACAGCGTGATCGCGCCGGCCGTGGTGCAGGCCTCGCAGCTGGCCGCCGACGAGATCAACGCCGCCGGCGGCATCCTGGGCCGCCAGGTGGTGTTGGAGATCGCCGACGACGCCTCGTCAGCGGTGGGCGCGCAAAAGGCCTACGACACGCTGGTGTTCCAGAAGAAAGTGGACGCCGTGATCGCCATGGAAACCAGCGCGGCGCGCAACGCCGCGCTGCCCATCATCAACCGGGGCAAGATCCCGTACATCTACAGCTCGTTCTACGAAGGTCGTTCCTGCAACCGCTGGATGCACGTCAACGGCTGGGTGCCGGAGCAGCAGGTCGCGCCCATCGTCGACCATTTCATGAAGGAGCGCGGCGTCAAGACCTTCTTCCTGGTCGGCAGCGATTACGCCTTCGGCCGGGGCATGCTCAAGTTCAGCCGCGAGTACATCGAGAAGCAGGGCGGCAAGGTGGTGGGAGAGGAATACCTGCCCATGGACGGCACCGACTGGACGCCCATCGTCTCGAAGATCCGCTCGGCCCAGCCCGGCGCGCTGATCAGCTCCACCGCCGGCGGCAGCCCCAACGTGGGCCTGGCCAAGCAGATCCGCGCGGCCGGACTGTCCATGCCCTATGGCAACCTGGCCATCGACGAGGGCACGGCCAGGACCATGGGCGACACGGCGGCGGGCATGTACATGTCGGCGTCCTACCTGACCAGCATCGACAACGCCCAGAACCACAAATTCCTGGCCGCGCTGAAAGCCAAGTTCGGCGACCAGGCCAAGACCGCCAATGACCTGTCCGAGCCGCAGTACGAGGGGTTCTACCTGTACAAGGCGGCGGTGGAGCAGGCCGGCGGCATGGACGCGCAGAAGATCGTGGCGGCGTTGAGCCAGGTGTCGTTCGACGGCCCGCGCGGGGTGGTGAAGATGGACCGCCAGCGCCATGCCGCGCTGACCATGCGGCTGGGTCAGGTGCAGCAGGACGGGTCCATCAAGATCCTGCAGACCTTCGAGAACGTGGACCCCGGCGCCCAGTGTCCGGATCTCAAGTGAGGTGAGGCCCACCCCCGAAGCGCTGCGCGCTCCCCCCTCGAAAGGGGGCGCCGCCACGGACCGGCAAAGCCGGCTCCGTGCGGCCCCGCCAGGCGCATTGCCGGGGCGCGGCAAACTATGTTGGATGCGCGCCGCTCGCCAGTCGGGCGGCCGCCGGAGAAGACGATGGGATTGTTGCTGGACATCCTGAGCACCGCGGCCATGCTGTTCATCGTGACCGCCGGCCTGATGATCATTTTCGGGGTGATGAAGATCGTGAACTTCGCCCATGGCGCCATCATCACGCTGGGCAGCTACGCCAGCCTGGTGGTGACGCAGCTGGGGCTGAACCCCTGGCTGGCGTTGCCGGCCGCGCTGGCGGCGGGCGTGGCCACCGGATTGCTGGTCGAGCGGCTGATCGTGCAGCCGCTGTACAAGCGGCCGCTGGACGCCATCCTGGCGACCTGGGGCCTGGGCATCGTGATCGGCCAGCTCATCACCATGGCCTTCGGCCGCGAGGTGCAGTTCGTCGATTCGCCGGTGCAGGGCGCGGCGAGCTTGCTGGGCACGGAGTATTCGGCCTACCGGCTGTTCCTGATCCCGGCGGCGCTGCTGCTGTACCTGTTGCTGACGCTGCTGTTGAACCGCACGCGCTTCGGCGTGCGCACGCGCGCCGTCATCATGAACGAGAACCTGGCGCGCGGGCTGGGCATCCAGGCCGAGCGCATCCGCCTGGCGACCTTCGGCCTGGGCGCGGGCCTGGGCGCGCTGGCCGGCGCGCTGATCACGCCGCTGTCCAGCGTCGATCCGAACATGGGCCTGCCCTGGCTCGTCAGCGCCTTCATGCTGGTGATGGTGTCCGGCCATTCGATCGGCGCGCTGCTGCTGACCTGCCTGGTGTACGGCGCCTGCCAGGTGCTGGTGAGCGTGTACCTCAGCCCGATCCTGGGCGGCGTCACGATCGCCGTGCTGGCGGCGCTGACGCTGCGCATCCGTCCGCAGGGCTTTTCCCATGACTGACGCGGTAGTGGCGCGCGCCACGGAGAATTCATGATGACTGACACCTTGTTGGAACGCGAAGCGCCAGCGGGCCGCGCGCGCCGCAGCGGCCGCGACCTGGGCGCGCTGGCGGCGCTGTGCCTGGCGCTGACCGTGGCCGGCCCCTGGCTGTTCGACACCTATCTGCTGAACGTGCTGATCAAGGCGCTGTTCTTCGCCATCGCCGCGGTGACGGTGGACCTGCTGTGGGGCTATACCGGCTACCTGACCTTCGGGCAGTCGGCGTTCTTCGGCGTGGGCGCCTATGCGGCCGGGCTGGCCTTCACGCATTTCGGCTTCTCGCCCGGAGTGGCGGCGCTGGCCGTGCTGGCGGCGGCGCTGGCCTCGGCGGCGCTGGCGCTGGTGACGGGCTGGTTGTCCTTCTACCGGGGCGCCTCGCCGTTCTTCGCCACGGTGATATCGCTGGTGCTGCCCATCGTGCTGACCCAGGTGGCGCTGTCCGGCGGCACCTATACCGGCTCGTCCTCGGGGCTGACCGGCTACGACAGCTTCGACCTGTCGCTGCAGGCCTGGTACGTGGTGGCGGCGGGCGCGCTGTCGGCGGTGGCGCTGCTGGCCTGGACGGTGACGCGCAGCGACGCCGGCCGCATCCTGGCGGCGCTGCGCGACAACGAATCGCGTTGCAGCTACCTGGGCCTGGACACGGCGCGCTGGCGCATCGCGCTGCTGGTCGCCTGCGGCGTGGTGGCGGCGCTGGCGGGCTTCGGCTACGGCGCCTTCAGCGGCGTGGTGGCGCCGGAGCTGACCGGCTTCGTGTTCGGCACCGAGCTGATCATCTGGGTGGCGCTGGGCGGACGAGGCACGATCTGGGGGCCGGTGCTGGGCGCGATCCTGATCAACCTGGCGGCCTCGTACCTGAGCGGCTACATGCCCTTTGTGTGGCAATTGCTGCTGGGCGTGACCTTCATCGTGGTCATCCTGCTGCTGCCGCGCGGGCTGCTGCCGTTGCTGCTGGGGCCGAAGCGGCGCGCGGCCGCCGCGCCGGCGCCGGCGCTGACGGCCAGGCCGCCGGCGCCGGAAGGCGCGGCCGCCTTGAGCCTGCGCGGCGTGGCCAAGCGCTTCGGCAGCCTGCAGGTGCTGGAAGGCATCGACCTGAAGGCCGGCGGCGGCGAGCTGCTGGGACTGATCGGCCCGAACGGCGCGGGCAAGACCACGCTGATGCGCTGCATCGCCGATGGCGCCGAGCGCTCGGCCGGCGAGGTCGAGCTGTGCGGCCGGACCATACGGCGCGAGGGGCCGGCGTTCTGCGTGCGCGCCGGGCTGGGCCGCAAGTTCCAGAACGCCAACATCTTCGACAGCATGACCGTGGCGGAAAGCCTGCGCATCGCCTCGGCCATCCGCGAGCGTCCGTCCTGGCTGCGGCGCGCGCCCGAGCTGGCGCTGCCGCCCTACGCGCTGGAGGTGCTGCGCATGACGGAACTGGACCAGTGCCTGGAGCGGCCCGCGCGCGACCTGTCGCACGGCCAGCAGCAGGCGCTGGAACTGGCCATGGTGCTGGCGCTAGAGCCGCGCGTGGTGTTGCTGGACGAGCCCACGGCGGGCCTGAGCAAGGCCGAGCGCACCCGCATCGGCGAGGTGCTGTCCTCGCTGTCGCGGCGCTACGGGCTGTGCTGCCTGCTGGTCGAGCACGACCTGGATTTCGTGGCCGAGGTGGCCACGCGCATCGTGGTGCTGCACCAGGGGCGCATCGTGATGGACGGCAGTTTCCAGGAAGTGGTGGAGTCGGCGCTGGTGCGCGCCATCTACGCCGGCAGCGCGCAGGCGGTGGCAGAGGAGGCACGGCAATGAGCATGCAGGCGAATGGACATGCGAAGGCGGACGGACGCGTCGGCGCGGGCGGGCAGGGCGGGCAGCCGGCCCTGGCCCTGGAGGGCGTGTCCAGCGGCTACAAGTCGGCGCTGGTGCTGCGCGACGTGTCGCTGGCGGTGGAGCCCGGGGCCTGCGTGGCGCTGCTGGGCAAGAACGGCATGGGCAAGAGCACGCTGCTCAAGACGGTGATGGGCTATCTGCCCAAGGCCGGCGGCCGGGTGCGGCTGGGCGGCGCGGACGCCACGCGCATGCGGCCGCAGGACGTGGCGCGCCACGGCGTGGCCTATGCCGCGCAGGAGCAGGCGCTGTTCCCGGACCTGAGCATCCGCGACAACCTGCGGCTGGGCCTGCCGTCCGACCGGCTGTTCGACGAGCGCTTCGCCGATGTGCGGGAACTGTTTCCGGTGTTCGCCAGCCGGCTGCGCCAGCATGCCGGCACCCTGTCGGGCGGCGAGCAGAAGATGCTGCTGGTGGCGCGCGGGCTGATGCAACGGCCCGCCTTGCTGCTGCTGGACGAGATCACCGAAGGCCTGCAGCCCTCGGTGATCGACCGGCTGGCCGGCGCGCTGGCCTGGGAGCGCGAGCGGCGCGGCACCAGCATGTTCATCGTCGAGCAGAACGTGGCCTTCGCGCTCAAGGTGGCCGACCGCTACCTGATCCTGAAACAAGGCGCCATCGTCGACCAGGGCGAGGCTGGCGCGGCCGGGGCCGCAGGCCATATCATTGATCATCTGAAGGTATGAACCGGCAGGCATGAACCCGAATCCCGACGCCATGACGCAGGCCAATGACGGCACCGCGCCGATCCCGAATTCCGCAACGCCGCCGGCCCCGGCCGTGCCCGGCTGGCGCATCGGCGTGCTGTACTCGCGCAGCGGCGTCAGCGGCACCACCGAGTCGCAGCATTTCTTCGGCACGGTGCTGGCGGTGGAAGAAATCAACGCGCTGGGCGGCGTGCTGGGCCGGCCGCTGGAGCCGGTGGTCTACGACCCGCGCAGCGAGAGCGAGGAATACCGCCGGCTGGCCGGCCGGCTGCTGCTGGATGACGAGGTCAATGTGATCTTCGGCGGTTGCACCTCGCATTGCCGCAAGGCCATGCTGCCGGTGGTCGAGCGCAGCAACTCGCTGCTGTGGTACGCCTCGGTCTACGAAGGTTTCGAGTATTCGCCCAATGTCATCTACACGGGCGCCGCGCCCAACCAGGGCAGCATGCAGCTGGCGGCCTACCTGATCCGGCATTGCGGCTCGCGCATTTTCCTGGTGGGCGCCGACTACATCTATCCGCGCGAGACCAACCGCATCATGCGCGACACCGTCGAGCAGCACGGCGGCGAGATCCTCGACGAAACCTACCTGCGGCTGGGCTGCGACCAGGCCGACATCAACGAGGTGGTCGAGGACATCCGCCGCATCCAGCCGGACGTGGTGTTCTCGACGCTGATCGGCTCGGACGCCGAGCGCTTCTACCGCCGCTACCACGAGATGGGCCTGTCGGCCGCGCGCATGCCCATCGCCAGCCTGACCATGACCGAGGCCGAGGTGGCCCAGGTCGGCCCGGCCCTGTGCGCCGGGCACATCACCGCGGCCACGTATTTCAATTCGGTGGACACGCCGGCCAACGTGCATTTCCTGGCGCGCTGGCGGCAGCGCTTCGGCGAGCGGCCTGCCAGCGTCTACGCCGAGGCGTCCTACAGCCAGGTGCACCTGTACGCCCGCGCCTTGCAGCGCGCGGGCAGCCAGGACACCCGCAAGCTGATGCAGGCGGTGCACCAGGTGGCCTTCGACGCGCCGGGCGGTCCGCTGGCGGTGCTGCCCGAGAACAATCACTGCGCCCTGACGCCGCGCATCGGCGTGTGCCGGCCCGACGGCGGCTTCGACGTGGTCTGGCAGAGCGACGCGGCGGTCCGGCCGGACCCGTACATGACGTCGCTGGGCCTGGACGCCTTCTGGCTGGAATGAGATGAGGCCCACCCCCGACGCGCTGCGCGCTCCCCCTTCCAGGGGGCGCCGCCACGGACCGGTGAAACCGGCTCCGTGCGGCCCCGAAGGCGAGACGCTCCTTCCATGCGGCGAGGGTGGCGTGCTGGCGACCAAGAAATCCTGACATGGACCATAGCCTACGCCGCCTCTACGAGGACCTGCGCAGCATCGCGGTGGCCGTCGTCTATCCGCCCGGCGAGGATCGCGACCTGCTGGTCGAGCAGCTCAAGCGCATCGGCTGCCGCATCCACCTGCACTGGCCATTCCCGGATTGCCCGCCGGCGGGCGCCGACGTGGTGTTCTTCCTGGTGTCGCAGTGCGGGCAGAACAGCGCCGCCTGGTCGGCCAGCGAGGCCGAGGCCACGCTGATCGCGCTGTCGGACTACGAGACGCCGACCACGCTCAAGCAGCTGCTCAAGACCAATGCCCACGGCGTGTTGACGCGGCCGTTCCGCTCGGCCGGCATCCTCAGCACGTTGGTGCTGGCGCGCTCGGCCAAGCTGTTCCAGAACCGCCAGCAGAACAAGATCGACAAGCTCGAAGGCACCATCAAGGCGCGCCGCGTGATCGAGAAGGCGATCCGCGCGCTGATGGACAACCAGCGGGTGGACGAGCGCGAGGCCTACGAGCACATGCGTTCGCGCGCCACCCGCCTGCGGGTCAGCGTGGCCGAGGTGGCCGCCATGATCGTCGAGGCCAGCGAGGCCATGGAAAAACTCGGCCTGGGCGGCGCGTCGGCGCGCGCACCGGGCACGGCAGAAAAAACCAAGGGAGACCCCACATGAAAGTCCTGATCGCGCGCATGAACCACGAGACCAACACGTTCTCGCCGGTGCCCACGCCGCTGTCCGCCTTCGGCAACGACGGCCCGACCTACGACGCCGCCGCCTACGAAGAGAACAAGGGCAAGCGCACCGCCATGTCCGCCTTCATCGAGCTGGCCGAGGCGCGCGGCGCCGAGCTGGTCACGCCGGTGTCGGCCACGGCCTACCCCAGCGGGCGGGTGGACGGCGCGGCCTACCGGGAACTATGCGACCGCATCGTCGCCGCCGCGCCCGGCTGCGACGCGCTGCTGCTGGACCTGCATGGCGCCATGGCGGTCGAGACCACCGACGACGGCGAGGGCGACCTGCTGGAACGGCTGCGCCGGGCCGCGCCGGGCGTGCCGGTGGCCGTGGCGCTGGACCTGCACGGCAACGTCACGCAGAAGATGGTGGACAACGCCGACGTCATCATCAGCTTCAAGACCTATCCCCACGTCGACATGTACGAGACCGGCGAGCACGCCGGCCGCATCCTGTTCGACTGGCTGGCGGGCGGACCGCGTCCGGCGCTGGCCTGGCGCCGCCTGCCGCTGATGACCCACACGCTGCGCAGCGCCACGGCCGAGGGCGCGATGCGCGAGGCGGTGCAGGCCGCCCGCCAGGCCGAGCAGGGCGCGGTGCTGGGCGTGTCGGTGCTGGCCGGCTTCGCGCTGGCCGACATCCCGGCGCCCTGCCTGAGCGTGGTGGCGGTGGGCGCGGGCGAGGCCGGACGCGCGGCCGCCGAGCGCGCCGTGGCGGCGCTGGCCGACGCCATCTGGGCCAACCGCGACGGTTTCTACTACCGCAGCGAGCCGCTGGCCGACTCGCTGGCGCGCGCGGCCCGGCTGGCCGAAGGCGCGGACAAGCCGGTGCTGCTGCTGGATCATGGCGACAACTGCATGTCGGGCGGCACCTGCGACACCATGGACGTGTTGATGGCGGCGCTGGATGCCGGGCTCGCCGGCATCCAGGCCGGGCTGTATTGCGATCCCGAGGCCGTCGCGGCCATGGCGCGCGCGGGCGTGGGCGCCACGGTGGAGCTGCCGGTGGGCAACAAGCGGCCCATCGACGCCATCGGCCGCGCCGCCGCGCCGGTGACGCTGCGCGGCGTGGTGCGCGCGCTGACCAATGGCGAGTACGTGATCACCGGCCCGACCTACACCGGGCAGACCGCCTGCATGGGTCCCAGCGCGGTGCTGGACCTGGGCGCGGCGCAGCTGGTGCTGACCAGCCGCACGCACGAGCCCTGGGACCTGGGCGTGTTCGAAAGCCTGGGCCTGGACCCGCGCGCCGCGCGCTTCGTCCTGGTCAAGTCGCGCATGTATTGCCGGCCGGTGTTCGTGCCCATCTCCGGCGCGCTGGTCGAGTGCGACAGCCCGGGCGTCACCAGCTCGGACTACGGCCTGTTTGCCTACCAGCGCCGCCAGCGGCCGCTGTATCCGCTGGAGCCGATGGCGCAGCAGGACTATCGCGCCCAGGCTTGAACCGCGGGCCGCTATCCTGTCCAATGGCGGCTTGCGGGCGCGGCGTCCGGCCGCGCCCCGGTCGCCATACTGGGAGGAAGGGCCATGGCCACGGTGCGCTTGCTGTCGGACGAGGAAGTCCGCGCGATTCCCGAGGCGTGGGCGGTGTTCGAGGACATCCGCGCCACGCGCAAATCCGATTTCGTCAACAACTTCTGGCGCGCCCTGGCCAATGATCCGCCGCAGCTGCGGCGGGTCTGGGAACAGCTCAAGCAGGTCATGATGGCGGACGGCGAACTGTCGCCGCTGGTGCGCGAACTGATCTACATCGCCGTGTCCACGGCCAATGGCTGCGGCTACTGCATCCATTCCCACACGGCGGCGGCCAGGGCCAAGGGCATGACCGACGGCCAGCACGCCGAGCTGCTGGCCGTGATCGGCATGGCGGCCCAGACCAATGCGCTGGTCACGTCCATGCAGGTGCCGGTGGACGAGGCCTTCCTGGTCAAGTAGGCGGCGTCATGGCGCTGATCCCGCTGTTTCCGCTATCGCGCGCGCTGTTTCCGGGCGGCGTGCTGCACTTGCGCGTGTTCGAGGTGCGCTACCTGGACATGGTGCGCCGCTGCATCGCCGACGGCAGCGGCTTTGGCGTGGTGGCGCTGCTGTCGGGCAGCGAGGTCCGCAGCCCCGAGGGCCAGGAGACGCTGGCGCCGGTGGGCACGATGGCGCGCATCGAATCTTGGGACGCGCCGATGCCCGCGCTGCTGGCGCTGCGCTGTGTGGGCGCGGGCCGATTCCGGCTGCATGCCAGCCAGCTGGCAAAATACGGGCTTTGGATGGGCGAGGCCGAGGCCATCGCCGACGACCAGCCGGCCGAGGTGCCGGCGGACCTGCAGGATTGCGCCGACGCGCTGGGCAAGCTGATCGCGGGTTGGCAGCGCGAGGGCGTGCCGGCCGAGCACATGCCGCTGGAGCCGCCGTTCCGGCTGGACGACTGCGGCTGGGTGGCCGACCGCTGGTGCGAGCTGCTGCCGCTGCCGGCGGCCGAGCAGACCCGGCTGCTGGCGTTGCCCGACCCCGTGGCGCGCCTGGCCGCCGTGCGGCAGGCGCTGCGGGACGCGAGCTGAAATTTTTCTTGGATGTTATGGAAATCAGAATTGACGAAGGCCTGCGGGCCTATATCGACCCCTTGACCGAAGACGAGTCAGCCGCGCTGGAACGCAGCCTGCTGGCCGAAGGCTGCCGCGACGCGCTGGTGCTGTGGGGCGACCTGCTGATCGACGGGCACAACCGCTACGCGCTGTGCAGGAAACACAATATTCCGTTCGAGACGCGCCAGAACACCAGCTTCAAGTCCATCGATGACGTGTATCTCTGGATGATCGAGAATCACCTGGGCCGGCGCAGCGTGTCGGACTTCCAGCGCGGGGTGCTGGCGCTGCGCAAGCGCGAGATCCTGCAATCGCGTAGCACGCCGCCCTGGGACGAGGGCGCGCGGGCGGAAGGCGACGAACCCATGCCGGCCGCCGCGAGCGATGCCGGCGGTGACGCCGAGGGCGACGGCGCGGGCCCCAAGCCCGTCGTGATGTCCCAGGCCCAGGGCCGCGCCGAGCTGTCGCGCCAGGCGCTGGCGCGCGCGGCGCGCATCAGCAGCAGCACGCTGGGCCAGATCGAGAAGATCCAGAAGGAAGCCGCGCCGGAACTGGTGCGGGCGGTCAAGGCCGGCGAGATCTCCATCAACGCGGCCGCCGCCGTGGCCTCGCTGCCGCAGGAACGCCAGGCGGCAGCCGCCACGGCTGGCCGCAAGGAACTGCGCGAGGCCGCCCGCGAAGCCCGCCAGGCCAAGGCCCCGCCGCCGCGCGAGGCCCCGCCCGAGGTGCCCGTGGAAGAGATCGAGGATCTGCCCGCCGAAGTCACGCGCCTGCGCGCGGTGCTGGCGCGCGTGACCGAGGAACGCGATCAGTTGAAGAAGAAGGTCGCCAACCTGACGGTGGCGCTGTCCGAGGCCCGCAAGGCGGGCGGCGGGGACGATTGAGCGGGGTGGGATTTCAGGGGGAGCCCCGGGGGCAGGGGTGTATTGACCCTGCAGAACCTGCTCAGGTTATGCAGGGTCAATACAGAGCTGTCGGACCTATCCCAGCCGCCCCTCCGGCAAGATCGAACGCGGAAGGAAGAAGCCTCGCCTGGGGCGAGGCTAGTGAACCGTAATGTCGATGGCAGCGGGCAAGGGTCAGCCCATCGGTCGGCGGTATCCGCGTACGGACCTCGCTAACTGATCACGCCCAAAAACTCGCCGACCACCCGATAGCGATGTTCGTCATCGTCCTTGCTGAGCTCAATGGGATCCAGTGCGGGATTGGTAGATCGCGGTTTCAATAGGATCTTCTGATTCTCAGAGCCGTCTTCGGTGCGCACCTTGAAGCTCTGATATTCCTTGACCGTGAATCGCGAACCGGCGTCGCCGTCCTGCGTATCGGCGCATTCCACCAGCACGATTTTTCCATTGCGGCTGCCGCCCGGGTTCAAGCGAAACAGGCAGATGGCGCCGTCGGGGATGACCATGTTCATGGATTCGCCGACTACATGGCAAGCAAAAATATTCTTTCCCACGGGCATGTCCTCGGGGACCGCCACCCAGTTTTCATGCTCGACGTGCTGGAGCTCGCTGAAGCCGCCTGCCGCTGCTCGCAGGTCATAGAGAGGCACTGCGTTGACGTAAGGTTCCAAAGGCTTGCCAGGCGTCGGGAACGCGATGACGTTGGATCTATAGCTCTCCACATGTCGCTTCAGATAACGCCTCAAACTGTCGTCGCACGCATAGAGAAACGTACCGCGTATGCCGCGCAGCATCATGGTCCGGTAGATATTCAGTATGAACTTCTTGAGTTCATTCGGATCTTCGATGGTCTGCTTTCCGTTCCGGTCATGGTAGTTGTGCCGGTCAATGACGATTTGGTCGAGTTTTTCGTCATAGCGGATTTCGCGGCCGAAGATTACACCGGTGTAGTTCAGGTCATAGCCTTGGGTGGTGTGAATGCAGCCCACCTCGTCCTCGGCGCCCTTCGTGTTGATCCAATCTGCGTTCGTGCTGTTCCACCGCAGTCGAACGTCACCGATTTCGATGTCATGCAGTTCGGGGGATTTCTTGGAAATCCAGGGCCAGGCATAACCGGCGACAAGTCGCGTCAAACCAAAGCTGGCGTTTCTCTGCTGTATCTCCCTTATCATGTTGGGGAGTTCATCAAACACAAGAAACTCGTACTTGCCAGAACTGAACTTCTGGTCAGCCGATAGCCGCAAATGCAGTAGATCATCGACGAACCGCACGTAGTGCTGCCCGCCGCGGGCCCGGAACTGGGACGTCAGTGTTATGACCGTGCTGTCCGCCGAAGACTTGATCTTCTTGAAGTCGGATGCGTTGGCATCGGATGGTTTGATGCTCTGGTCAGGGTCGTAGAAGAAGACAGCCTTATCCGATTGGCGCGTGACCCAGTCCACCTCGCTGCACGTATTCTTGTCCATTCCAAGAGCCGCACAAGCTGTGTCGAAGCTTCTGTAATAGGCTCCCAGGTTGACGCGCTTGCGCAGTCGGTGTGACTCATCGACCAAGACGATGTCGTAGCGCTGCTTCGTCAGCTCGGATGGGCTGATGACCATATTGGGACGCAGGCCTGCCACGTTCTTGAACGCGTTCTTCAGCGTACTCCTGAACGAGTTCATAGGTACTACCAAGGCCATGCGCGGGTTTGGAAACGATTGCTTTATCTGCTGCAGCAGCTCCCGGACTTGCTTTTCTTCGTCGGAAAAATCGCGCAGATCCAGTTCTTCAAGGTCGGAATGAACGAGCTTGAAAAGGAATGTCGCCAAGATTGACTTTCCGGTTCCGGCGCCCCCTTGGACCACGACGTTTTTCAACCCGGGGTCGACTAGCGACCGCATTATCTCGATCAGGCCTTGTCGTTGATCCGCCGACAGAGATTTGTACGGCGAGTATTTGAAAACATCGGAATTGTCGATGGCCTCGATTGATCTTTGGGCGATTCCGTGCTCGCGCAGCCTGTCCCAGGTCTCGCGGAATATCCTGGAATAGAGTTCATTCCGCTGATAGTAGTTGTGGTCGCTCAGGCCGAGGTTGCCGTTCAAGATGCTGAAACGACCGTCGGCAGACATGTACTTTATGAGGGAGGACTCTATATCGAGCGTCGCCGACTTGTTGAAGCGTTCACTGCTGACGAGGTGTACCGTCGTCAACGATTTCTTCTGAGGGTGTTTGAGATGCGTACTCAGACGGGTCAGCGTGTCTGTTGTCTCGCCGATATAGGCGCAACGTGTCGTTCCATCGCTGAGGATATAGACGAGCGGCCAATTGCCCGCTGCGTATGAGTTGGTCTCGATGTCGGTCAGTGTTTCTGTGGAGAACCGGTAGCGGTTCACTTCGACGAGGTGCGGCTGGGTCATAGCTCGTTGTATTTTTTCGCGGTTCCCTTTGCCTTGTGGACGGGGTACTTCTGTTTGTTCTTTTCGATCTTTTCCAGGACGATTTTCTTTACGTCGAAGTTGTACGCGTCGGACAGCAGCAACGCATAAGCCAGGACATCGGCAAGCTCTTCTTTCACCTTTTCGCGATCGGCGGCTTCCGGGGGCTTCCATAGGAAAACCTCCAGCAGCTCGCTGGCTTCTATGCTGAGGGCCAGCGCCAGGTCTTTAGGGTTATGGAACTGCTGCCAGTTTCGTTCGTCGCGGAATTGGCGCAACCGCTGAATGACTTCTTCCATTTCTTGTCTTTGCGGACGTGGGATTGTTGGAATGCATGATAGACGGCTTGGCGTTCAGTTGCACTTATGGCGAGTCATTTGTTGAAATGCCCCGTATGAGAACGCTTGCCCGATCTATCGAATCGCACCCTTGAGGGTTATTGGCGTCGGGACGACGCCATGTCTTGGGCGGACGTGGGCTGGCCGCCGGGACTTCGCCATTGGACGGGTGCGGCATTTATCTATCGATTTGGAAAACCCCTTGGGGTGCGGGGGCAAGGCAAAGAACCAAACTCGATGCTTGTAAGCAACGGTGATCTTTAGAGATGGTGCTCGGGGCCGGAATCGAACCGGCGGGCCTTGCGGCAGGGGGTTTTGAGTCCCAATTGTCCTCCGCCGAACAGGCAGTTCAGTCATGCCGAGTAACGGCTGTTCCTCGGCATGACCATCCCCGGCATCTCACCCACAACGGATCGCCGTCATCACATCCTTGCCATCGACGATCAGGTTCAACCGGGTGTCGTTGTATTCCATCGTGACCAGCTGGCCGGGCCGCAGCATGCGGGCGGTCTGGCTGCCGCTGCGCGAGCGCAGGTCTTCCAGCACGGCGGGGGTGGCTTTCTTGCCGATCTCGGATTGCAGGGCGCTGGCGTCGCAGGTCTTGCCGGACGGGCCGCTGGCCGTCGGGCTGTAGCTGGAGCCGGACGAGGTTCCGCTGCTGGCGGCGGGCGCGCTTGAGCTGGTATCCGAGGACGGGCTGGACGAGCGGGGCGCGCCGGTATTGGCGCAGGCGCTCAGCGTGGCGGCCAGCAGGACGGGAATCAGCTTGCGGATCATAGAGGGCTCCTTGCTACTACGTGGACTACATGAAAATGCCGCGCGGGCTGGGACGCCTGCCCGTCGCGCGCAGGAAAACATGATAGACCAGAGCGGGAGGGACAGCGCCGCGCGGGGCGACTCCTCGGTCCCGGGGCGATGAGGGGAGAGTTGGCGATCCGGCTGGCTCGGTGAGGACCGGCGTTGATCTGGCCGGGCAGGCGCCAATGCGGGTTTCCATGGTGCTTTGAATCGTTGACACTAAAGTTTCATGAGAATATATTTGTGAAACCATAGTTTCATAGATCTGATCACCATGAGCTCGACGTTGCAAGAGCGGATCCTGGCGCAGCAGGATACTTTCACGGACAGCGAGCAGCGCCTCGCCCATGTCACCCTCGAATGCCTGGGCAATATCGCGGCCTATTCGGGCGCCGAGCTGGCGCAGAAGGCCGGCGTGTCCAAGGCCACGGCGGGGCGCTTCTTCCGGCGCCTGGGCTACGAGAATTTCAATGAGGTGCGCGCCCAGGCGCGCGACGAGGGCGCGCGCGGATCGCCGCTGTACGAAATGGCCGGCGTGCGTCCGCCCGACGCCACCGGCGATGCGCTCGCCGCGCATCTGGCCATGGACCTGCAGAACCTGGCGCAGACGTTCGAGCGGCTGGACAGCCGGGACGTCGAGCGCGCGCTGTCCCTGCTTGCTGGCGGGCGTCGCATCTGCATCGCGGGATTTCGCAATGGCCGGGTGCTGGCGCAGTATGCCTGGGCGTTACTGACGCAGTTGCGCGACGGCGTCGTGCTGGTGCCCGGTGCGGGGCTGAACCTTGCCGAGGATCTGGCCGACCTGGGACCGGACGACGTGTTGCTGGTGATGGATTTCCGCCGCCGCGTCACCTTGCTCAAACCCATCGTCGAACACGCCAACCGGGTGGACGCAAAGGTCGTGGTGCTGACCGATCCCACCGCGACCGAACTGCCGGCGCGTTCGGACCTGGTCCTGCGCTGCGTCAACAACGGCTCAGCGGTGTTCGACTCCTACGTCGCCGCCATCAGCCTGATCAATCATCTGTGCTCGGCCCTGGCCCGCAAGCTCGGACCGGCCGCGCGCGAACGCCTGCAGCACATCGAACAACTACATGAACACTACGGCGACTTGCATCGCTGAACCTCAAGAGGAGACTGACTTGACCCCCCCGATTTCGAATATCCGGTTGCGATACGCGCTCAACCCCGCCTTCGAGGCGGCTGCGCCCTATGGCCAGCGTCAGCTCGACGTGCTGGGCGGGCAGGCCTACGCGAGCGCCGAGGCGCAGATCCGCAACTGGCCCGGCTACCAGCCCACGCCGCTGCGCGATCTGTCCGGTCTGGCGCGGGCCGTCGGCGTGGCCGGCATCCGCTACAAGGATGAGGGCGGCCGCTTCGGACTGGGCAGCTTCAAGGCCCTGGGCGGCGCCTACGCGGTCAGCCGGCAGTTGCTGCGAGAGCTGGCGGCCCGGCTGGGCCGGGACGACCTGTCCGTGGACGATCTGCTGTCCGGCCGCTATCGCGAACTGACACAGTCGATCACAGTGACCTGCGCCACCGACGGCAACCATGGCCGTTCGGTGGCCTGGGGCGCGCAGCGTTTCGGCTGCCAGTGCGTGATCTACATCCACGCCACCGTCAGCGAAGGTCGCAAGCACGCGATCGAGCAGTACGGCGCGCAAGTCGTACGCACCGCCGGCAATTATGACGATTCAGTGCGGCAGGCCGCTGAAGACGCCGCGCGGTTCGGGCGTCATGTGGTGTCGGACACGTCCTATCCGGGCTATATGGAAGTGCCCAAGGATGTGATGCAGGGCTATGCGGTGATGGCCGACGAAGCGCTGCGCCAATGCCGCGAAGCCGGCGAGCTGCCGACGCATGTCTTCCTGCAAGGGGGCGTGGGCGGCTTGGCGGCCGCGGTATGCGCGCATTTCTGGGAGCAGCTGGGCGAGCGCCGTCCGCGTTTCATCGTGGTGGAGCCGGACAAGGCGGCCTGCCTGTACGAGAGCGCCCGCGCCGGCGAGCCGGTGGCGGTGCATGGCGATCTGGACACCGTGATGGCTGGCCTGGCCTGCGGCGAAGTCTCGCTGCTGGCATGGGAAGTGCTGCATCCGGGCGCGCAGGCTTTCCTGACGGTCGACGACGAGGCCGCGCTCCAGACCGTGCGCCTGCTGGCCAGCGGGCGCTACGGCGACGGGCCGGTCGTGGCCGGCGAGTCGGCGGTCGCGGGGCTGACCGGTTGCCTGGCGGCGCTGGCCGATCCGGCCTTGCGTGATGCGCTGGGTCTGGACGCCGGCAGCCGTGTGCTGGTGTTCGGCAGCGAGGGCGCGACCGACCCGGAACTCTACCAGCGCATCGTGGGCCGCAGCGCCGAGCAGGTCGCCGCTGGAGCCGCAGCGTGACGGGCGCGGCGGGGGCGACGGGCGGTGGCGCGGCGCGCATCAACGCGCCCCGCCTGCTCGGACGCATCGCCGAGCTGGCGCAGGTCGGCGCCATCGAGGGCGGCGGCGTGTGCCGCCTGGCGCTGACCGAGGCCGATCGGCAAGGGCGCGATCTGGTGGTGCGATGGATGCGCGAGGCAGGCCTGGCCGTGACGATAGACGGGATCGGCAACGTGGTGGGCCTGCGCGCCGGCCAGCAGGACGGGCCGCCCGTGATGACCGGCTCGCATATCGACACGGTGCGTACTGGCGGCCGCTACGACGGCAACCTGGGCGTGCTGGCCGGGCTGGAAGTGATCGCGGCCTTGAACGATGCCGGCGTGGTGACGCGACGGCCGGTCGCGGTGGCCTTCTTCACCAACGAGGAAGGCGCGCGCTTCGCGCCCGACATGATGGGCAGCCTGGTCTTTCAGGGTGACCTGCCGCTGGCGCAGGCGCTGGCCACCGTGGGCATCGACGGCACTTCGGTGGGCGAGAACCTGGCGCGCATCGGCTACGCCGGCACGGCGGCCACCGGCAACAACCGCGTGCATGCCTTTGTCGAGCTGCATGTGGAGCAGGGGCCGGTGCTGGAGCATGAGGAATACACCATCGGCGCGGTGACGGGAGTGCAGGGCATCCACTGGATCGAGTTCACGCTGCGCGGCGTGTCCAATCATGCCGGGACCACGCCGATGGCCTTGCGCCACGATGCCGGCATCGTGGCCGCCCGCATCGCCTGCTTCGCCCGCGACCTGACGCGCGAGATGGGCGAGGGGCAGCTGGCGACGGTCGGGCAGGTGGAGCTGTTCCCCAATCTGATCAACGTCATTCCCAATCGCGCGACCTTCACGCTGGATCTGCGCAACACGGACGGGACAGCCTTGCGGCAAGCGATTGACCGCTGCATGGCGTATGCGGAGCAGGCCGCGGCCGAGGAGGGCGTGGCGCTGACCCATCGGGTGCTGGCGGATTTCGAGCCGGTCGCGTTCGACCCGGCCATCGTCGGCCGGGTCGAGTCGATCGCGCGCGAGCACGGCCACCGCGTGCGGCGGCTGCCCAGCGGCGCGGGCCACGATGCCCAGATGCTGGCGCGCATGTGCCCGACAGGCATGGTGTTCGTGCCCAGCGTCGGCGGCCTGTCGCACAACGTCGCGGAATTCACCCATGACCACGATATCGAGGCGGGCGCCGGCGTGTTGCTGGCCATGATGCTCGAACTCGCAGAACAATGAAACCGTAGGAGAAGCAACATGTCACGCATCATCAACGTCGCGGCCGCGCAACTCGGGCCGATCCAGCGCAGCGATAGCCGCCGCGATGTCGTCGAGCGTTTGCTGGCGCATCTGCGCCAGGCGCACGCCATGGGGTGTCAGCTGGTGGTCTTTCCTGAGTTGGCGCTCACGACTTTCTTTCCGCGCTGGTACATGGAGGATCCGGCCGAACTGGATGCCTTCTATGAAAGCGAGATGCCGGGTCCGCAGACCCAGGTCTTGTTCGACACGGCGCGCAAGCTGGGCATCGGGTTCTACCTGGGCTATGCCGAGCTGGTGGTCCAGGGCGGCGTCAAGCGCCGTTTCAATACCTCGATCCTGGTGGGGCAGGACGGCGCCATGATCGGGAAGTACCGCAAGGTCCATCTGCCCGGACATGACGAGCATGAGCCGTGGCGCGCCTTCCAGCATCTGGAGAAGCGCTACTTCGAGCCGGGCGGCGAATTCGGCGTCTGGCGGGGCTTTGGCGGTGTGATGGGCATGGCCTTGTGCAATGACCGCCGCTGGTCGGAAACCTATCGTGTGATGGGCCTGCAAGGGGCCGAGATGATCCTGCTCGGCTACAACACGCCGGTGCACAACCCCCCCGCGCCAGAACATGACGACCTGTCCATGTTCCACAACCACCTGGTCATGCAGTCGGGCGCCTATCAGAACGGCACCTGGGTGGTTGGCGTGGCCAAGGCAGGCAAGGAAGAGGGCTGCGAAATGATCGGCGGCAGCTGCATCATCGCGCCGTCGGGCGAGATCGTGGCCGCCTGCTCGACCAAGGGCGATGAGCTGGCGATCGCGCGTTGCGACCTGGATCTTTGCCTGTCCTACAAGAAAACGACCTTCAACTTCGATCGGCACCGGCGTCCCGAGGCGTACGGCCTGATCACGCAACGCAGAGGCGCGATGGAACCCGCGCCGGGGGCGGCGATTATCGCCTAGCCCGCGGCGCGGCCAACGCGGACAGCCCCAGGGCCGTCCGCAAGACCCGGCCGGACGTTTCCTTCCCACACAAAAACATGCGGGCGCCACGCGCGCCTGCAGGGGAGCGTGCGGCCTGAAAATACAGACCCCAAGGTGGAAAACATGGATCAGTCAATCAAGCCCGTCGCGGCTTCCCCGGTTGCCGGGGGCGCGTCCCCGGCGGCGGAGCGGGACAATGCGCTGTATCGGAAGGTGGCGTGGCGCTTGCTGCCGTTCTTGATGGTGTGCTACATCGCGGCATTCCTGGACCGCGTGAATGTCGGTTTCGCCAAGTTGCAGATGCTGGACGACCTCAAGTTCAGCGAGGCCGTATATGGGTTGGGCGCGGGAATTTTCTTCATCGGCTACTTCCTGTTCGAAGTGCCAAGCAATGTGCTGATGCACCGCATCGGCGCCAGGAAGACGCTGGCGCGCATCATGATCCTGTGGGGCCTGATTTCCGCGGCCATGGCGCTGACGCAGACACCTACGCAGTTCTACCTGCTGCGTTTCCTGTTGGGCGCGGCCGAGGCCGGCTTCTATCCGGGCATCATTCTCTATCTGACCTATTGGTTTCCGTCGAGCCGGCGCGGCCAGATCGTGGCCGTGTTCATGACGGCGGTGCCGTTCGCGGGCATCCTGGGCGGGCCGTTGTCCGGCTGGGTCATGGAGGCATTCCACCAGACCAGCGGCCTGGCCGGCTGGCAATGGATGTTCATCATCGAGGCGATTCCGTCCGTGCTGCTGGGCGTGGCGGTGCTCTGGTACCTGGACGATCGCATCGGCGATGCGCGCTGGCTGTCGGAGGCGGAGAAGGCGCGGCTGAACCATAACCTGTCGAGCGAGCAGGCCGCCCGTGGCGAGCATGTATCGCTGCTGCGGCTGTTGCGGGACCGGCGGGTGGTTCATATGGCGCTGATCTGCTATTGCACCGTGTCCAGCCTGTCCGGCCTGGCGTTCTGGGTGCCGTCGGTAATCCGCTCCACCGGCGTCGTGTCCCTGCTGGATGTGGGGCTGCTGACGGCGGTGCCGAACGTGTGCGCGGTGATTTCCATGGTGCTGGTGTGCCGCCATTCGGACGCGACGCGGGAGCGCCGCTGGCACATGATCGTGCCCTTCCTGATCGGCGGGACCGGCCTGGCGCTGAGCACGCTGTTCAGTCACAACCCGATGCTGGCGGTGGTGATGCTGTCCGTGGCGGCCGCCGGCTGCATGGTGTGTTCGCCGCTGTTCTGGAGCCTGCCGACCGCCTTTCTGGAAGGCAAGAGCGCCGCCGCGGGCATCGCCGGCATCAATTCGTTCGCCGGACTGGCGGCTTTCGTCAGTCCCTATGCGATCGGCTGGATCAAGGATCTGACCGGCTCCACCGACTGTGGCATGTACTTCCTGGCCAGTTTCACGCTGATCGGCGCGGTGCTGGTGTATCGCGTGCCCAAGGCGCTGGTGAATCGCTAGTGTGCTGTTTTCTCAAGGATGGGCGCGGTTGGCCCATCCGCTACTTCGACAGGAATCATGATGACATTGGATGTAGTGGCGTTGACGCAGGCGATGGTGCGCATTCCCAGCCTTTCCGGCCAGGAAAGCGAGATGGCGGCCTTGATGGGCGCGGTCATGCGCGAGGCGGGGTTCGACCCGGTCACGATCGACCGAAATGGATCGGTGCTGGGCCTGATCGGTCCGCGCGATGCGGAAGTGGCCTTGCTGTTCGACGGGCACATGGATGTGGTGCCGGTCACGGGCAGCTGGCGCTCGGATCCGTTCGGCGGCGAGATCCGCGACGGCCGGCTGCATGGGCGCGGCAGCACCGACATGAAGGGCGGCATTGCCGCGGCGATCTGTGGCGTCGTGGCGGCGGCGCGCTCGGGCTTGAAACGCCGCGTGGCCGTGTCGGCCAGCGTGCTGGAAGAGATCATCGAAGGCCATGCGCTGGCCTCGGTGCTCGACGTCTGCACGCCGCAGGCCGTCGTGATCTGCGAGCCGTCGAAACTCCAGATCAAGGCTGGGCAGAAAGGGCGGGTGGAACTGCTGCTGACCTTCCACGGCAAGCCGGCGCACGCCGCGACGCCGCATGTTGGCGTCAATCCCCTGCATGCGGCCGCCAAGGCGCTGACCGTGCTGGAAACGCTGCCCCTGCCGCATGACGATGTGCTGGGGCAGGCGCTGCTGGTTCCTACCGACATCGTGTCTGATCCCTATCCGTCGATTTCCATGATCCCGGGTGCGGTGACGATCCGCTTCGACCGGCGCACCGTCTCGGGCGAGTGCCTGGAGGACGTGCTGGCGCAGATCCGCGGGCACCTGGCCGGGCATGGCCTGTTTGATTTCACCCTGGCGGTGAGCGAGGGCCGGGTGGAAACCTATACGGGCCAGCATGCCACGCCGCCGCGCTGGTTGCCGGGGTGGCGCTGCGATGGCGATACGGCACTGCTGGCCGCCGCGCGCGCGGCCGTCAGCGCCAGTGGCAGGGAGCCGCTGGTGGGCGCCTGGCCGTTCTGCACCAACGGCTCGGAATCCGCCGGACGGCGCGGCATTCCAACGATCGGCCTGGGGCCGGGCAACGAAGAGGACGCCCACACGATCGATGAGTCGATTGCGTTGGAGCAGCTGGAAGGCGCCCGCGATATCTACCGGAACCTGGTGCTCGCCGTGTGCGGTTGAGAGGCCGGCCGCAAGCGGGCCTCAATGGAAGTTCCGGCTCTGCGTGCTCAACCCGCCCAGCAGCTCGGACATATCCACCAGCCGCTGCGCGATCAGGTGGCGCACGCCGTCCACGTTCTGCCAGGCGCCATAGACGCCCAGCAGGCTGGAGCCGAGCAGCTCGCGGCGCTGGCGTTCGATCAGCTCGGTGCGCACCACCACGTTGACCGGGCCGGTCTCGTCCTCCAGCGTCACGAAGATCACGCCCTTGGCGGTCTGCGGCCGCTGCCGCACGGTGACGATGCCGCAGGCGCGCGCCACGCGCCGGTGCGGATAGGTGTTGAGCACGGCGGCGGGCTGGAAGTTGCGCGCGGCCAGTTGCGGGCGCAGCAGGGCCACCGGATGGCTGCGCAGGGTCAGTCCGACGCTGCGGTAGTCGGCGGCCACCGATTGGCCTTCGTCCGGCGCGTTGAGCGCCGGGGCCTGTACGTCATGGATGGCGGCGTGCCTGAGCAGGTCGCGGCTGCTGGCGCTGGCGGCGGCTTCCCAGCTGGCCTGGCGGCGGTGGCCGGCCAGCGTGCGCAGCGCGTCGCCGGCGGCCAGCGCGTTCAGCTCGTGGCGCGTGAGCGCGGCGCGGCGCGCCAGGTCGCCGGTGTCGGCATAGGGCGCCTGCGCGCGCGCGGCCTCGATGCGCCGGGCTGCTTCCTCGCGCAGGCCCTGGACCAGGCTCAGGCCCAGGCGCACGGCGGGGCGCGGCTCGCCGGCGGGCGGCGCGTGGGGATGGGCCCGGCGCGGGGTGGCGAGGGCCTCGGGCGGTGGCGCTTCCAGCGCCGAGTCCCAGCCGCTGTGCACCACGTCGGGCGGCAGCACGCGCACGCCGTGGCGGCGGGCGTCCTGCACCAGCTGGGCCGGCGCGTAGAAGCCCATGGGCTGGGAATTGAGCAGGGCGGCCAGGAAGGCCTCGGGCTCGTGGCGCTTGAGCCAGGAGCTGGCGTAGGCCAGCAGCGCGAAGCTGGCGGCGTGGCTTTCGGGAAAGCCGTATTCGCCGAAGCCTTCGATCTGGCGGAACAGCGCTTCGGCGAAGTCCAGCGTGTAGCCGTGGGCCAGCAGGCCGCCGACCAGCTTGACGCGGTATTTGTCGACGCCGCCCTTGCGCTTCCAGGCGGCCATGGAGCGGCGCAGCTGATCCGCGTCGCCGGGCGTGAAGCCGGCCGCCACCACGGCGATCTGCATGACCTGTTCCTGGAAGATCGGCACGCCCATGGTGCGCGAGAGCACGTCGCGCACCTTTTCGCTGGGATAGGTTTCGTCTTCCTTGCCCTGGCGCCGGCGCAGGTAGGGATGCACCATGCCGCCCTGGATCGGCCCCGGCCGCACGATGGCCACCTGCACCACCAGGTCGTAGTACTTGCGCGGCCGCAGCCTGGGCAGCATGCTCATCTGCGCGCGCGACTCGATCTGGAATACGCCGATGGTGTCGGCGTCGCAGATCATGTCGTAGGTAGGATCGTCGCCCGGCGGGATGTCCTGCAGCCGCAGCGGCGCGCCGCGACGCTGGCCGGCCAGCTCCAGCGTGCGGCGCAGCGCCGACAGCATGCCCAGCGCCAGCACGTCGACCTTCAGCAGCTTGAGCGCGTCCAGGTCGTCCTTGTCCCACTGCACCACGCTGCGGTCGGGCATGGCGGCGTTCTCGATCGGCACCAGGCGCGAGAGCTTGCCGCGCGAGATCACGAAGCCGCCCGGGTGCTGCGACAGGTGGCGCGGAAAGCCCATCAGCGTCTGCGCCAGCCAGGCCCATTGCCGCGCCACGCGCGAGTCCGGGTCCAACCCGCAGGCGCCCAGCGTGCGCAGCATTTCCTTCTTGCCATCCCACCACTGGTGCGCGCGCGCCACCGCGTCGATCACGCCGTTGTCCACGCCCAGCGCGCGGCCGGTGTCGCGCAGCACGCTGCGCGGTCGATAGGAGATGACCACCGCGGTCAGCGCGGCGCGGTCGCGGCCGTACTTGTCGTAGATGTACTGGATCACTTCCTCGCGGCGCTGGTGCTCGAAGTCCACGTCGATGTCGGGCGGCTCGTTGCGTTCCTTGCTGATGAAGCGCTCGAACAGCGCGTGGCCGCGTATCGGGTCGACCTCGGTGATGCCCAGGCAATAGCAGACGGCCGAGTTGGCGGCCGAGCCGCGGCCCTGGCACAGGATGCCCTGGCCGCGCGCGAACTGGACGATGTCGTAGACGGTCAGGAAATATGCCTCGTATTGCAGGTCGCGGATCAGGCCCAGCTCTTTCTCGATCTGCGCGGCGATCGCCTCGGGCACGCCCTGCGGGAAGCGGCGCGCGGCGCCGGCCTGCGTCTCCTGGCGCAGGTAGGTGGCGGGCGTGTGGCCCGGAGGCACGATCTCGTCCGGATATTCGTAGCGCAGCTCGTCCAGCGAGAAGCCGCAGCGCCGCGCCACCGCCAGCGTCTGCGCCAGCGCCTCGGGCGGGTACAGGCTGGCCAGGCGCATGCGCGTGCGCAGGTGGCGCTCGGCGTTGCCGGCCAGCGCATAGCCGCAGCGCGACACCGGCTGGTGACTGCGGATGCCGGCCAGCGTGTCGTGCAGGGGCTGGCGCGAGCGCAGGTGCATCTGGACCTGGCCCAGCGCCACCAGCGGCAGCCCGGCTTCCCGCGCGGCCGCCACGGTGGCGTCGCGGTGCAGGTCCTCGCGGGAACGGTGCAGCAGGGTCAGGCCGACCCAGGCGCGGCGCGGGAACACGCGCGCCAGCCAGCGCGCCTGCTCGGCGACGCGGGCGGCGTCGGCGCCGTACTCGGGCGTCAGGATGGCCAGGCATTCGGGCAGGCCGCGCAGATGTTCGCAGCCGGGCGGCGGATCGGTGAAGTCCTCGGGCGCCAGCCGGTACTCGCCCTTGGGCGCGCGCGAGCGCGCCAGCGTGATCAGCTCGGACAGGTTGCCGTAGCCCTCGCGCGTCTGCGCCAGCAGGGTCAGGCCCAGCGGCGCGGCGTCGGGCGCGGCGCGCAGCTGGAAGCAGGCGCCGATGAGCAGCGGCAGGTTGAGCTTCTTGGCCTCCATGTGCGCGCGCACCACGCCGGCCAGGCTGCACTCGTCGGTGATGGCCAGGGCGGCGTAGCCCAGTTCGGCGGCGCGGGCGGCCAGCTCTTCCGGGTGCGAGGCGCCTTGCAGGAACGAGAAATTGCTCTGGCAGTGCAGCTCGGCGTAGCCGGGCAGCAGGGCCAGGAGTTCCGGGGCGTCGGCGGGATCGTCGGGCGGGCGCATGATGGGGTAACGGTGGGGCGGAGCCGCGGGCCGGCGTCAGGCGTACAGCCCGTGCAGGAACCAGCGCGCGTGCTCGGCGTCGCGCTCGCGGTAGATCCAGTAGCGCGCGGCGGCCTCGTCCTCGGCGACGAAGTAGTCGCGCACGGTCAGCTGCGGATCCCACCAGCCGCTTTCGATGCGCTCGGGGCCGCGCATCAGCCGCAGCGCCTGGCCCCGATACTGCGGGCGGTCGCCGGCCAGGCGCAGCGGCTGCGGCGGATCCAGCAGCCAGAAGGGACGGTCCAGCTGCGCCGGCAGCGGCTCGGCGCCGGCGGGCGCTTGCAGCGCGTCGCCCCAGGCATTGGCGGCTTCGGGCCGGTGATCGGCCTGGGGCCGGGCGCGGCGCACGCGCTCGCGGCCCAGCCGCGCACTGAGCAGGTCCAGCAGCCGCGCCTGGTCCTCGGCGGTGCCGCCGGGTTCGGGAAACAGCGTGGCGCTGGCGGCGGGCTGGGCCACGGTCTCGGGCGCCAGCAGGGCCACGGCGATGACGGGATCGGTCAGCGTCATGCGGCCCAGCTTCTCGCGCAGCAGGCCGAGGATCTGCGCCGGCTGCCAGGCCGGTTGCGATAGCGCCAGTTCCAGCTCGGTGGGCGGGCGCGCGCGGCGGCCGCGCTCGTGTTCCAGGCTGAGCGTGATCTTGCGCACCGCCAGCTGGCTCGCGGCCAGCCAGCCGCCCAGCTGTTCGGCCAGCCGGCGGGCCACGGCCAGCACCGCGTCGGTGTGCTCCAGGTATTCCATCAGCTCGATGCGGCGGGCGAAGCGCGCCGGCGGCTCGATCCAGCGTTGCGGCTCGGGCGCCAGGCCATAGGCGGCGTCCAGCGCCGCCAGCAGTTCGGGCGCGCTGCGCCGCTGCAGGCCGGCGCGCGGCAGGGCGCGCAGGTCGCCCAGCGTGGCGCAGCCGATGTCCTGCAGCCAGTCCAGGCGCGGCCGCGCCGGAGGCAGCAGGGCCAGCGGCAGCGCGTCGAGCCTGCGAACGAGCGTGGGCAGGGTCAGCACCCGCCTGCAGGCGCGCCGTTCGCGGCGCTGCGCCAGCAGCCAGGCGCCGGCGGCGGTGGGCGCCATGCCCAGCGAGACCCGCAAGTCCAGCGCCCGCAACGTGGCGGCGACCCGGCGCGCCAGCGCGCGCGGGCCCCGGAAGAATTGCAGGCTGGCGCCCACGCCCAGCAGCACGGTGGCCTCGTCGGCCAGCGCGACCTCGGGCGTGTATTGCAGCAGGGCCAGCGAGGCGCCCTGCAGCGCGTCGGCCTCGGCCTGCGGACTGCGCGGCAGCAGCTCGACCTGGGGCGCGATGGCGGCGGCGCCGGCGCGGCGCATGTCCATCCGCACGCCCGCAAGGCGCGCGGCCGGGGTCAGGGCGATCACGCGCTCCTGCTCCAGCACGGCGTACGCCTGGGCGTCGTCAGGCCAGTGCGGGCGTATGGCGTCCAGCGGCAGGCAGCGCAGGCAGACGGCGATCCAGAGGCGCATGGCGGGCGGGTGTTTCGAAGGCGCCGGGCTCCAGGCCCACGTGCAGCGGCGTGTCGCAGGCAGGCCCCCGGCGCTTGAGGATATGGACGGACAGCCCGCCCGGCGCGGGCGCCAGCGCCAGCCGCAAGGGGGCGGGCGTGGCGTGGGCGGCGGCGGCGGACGGACGCAGGGCGACGAACAGCAGGTCGCTGGCCTGGGCCGCCAGGTGCAGCCGGCGCAGCGATTCGGGGCGGACCTGGGGCAGCCAGCAGAGCAGGGCGCCGCAGCTGCCGTTCCTGAGGATCTGCTCGGCGGCCCAGAGCGCGTCCGCCGGCTTTTCAGGACAGACCCAGAGCAGTTGCCGGGGATCCAGCCGCCAGCTCATCCAGCTGACGATATTGGGCGCGTGCGGCGGCTGCACCAGCGCGATCGGACGCCGCGTCTCCAGCTGGGACAGGGCCGGGCGCAGCAGGCGGATCTCTCCCACGCCGGGATGCGGGGACAGCAGTTCGACCAGGCTGCCCATCGGCCAGCCGCCATCCGGCAACTCGGCCGACAGCGCCGCATGTCCGGTTGGCAGGCAGCGCGCCGCCCCGCGCGCCAGCTGGGTGGCGCGCCACAGGGCGGGATGGATGCGTTCGGGGGACTGCATGGCGGGGTGGCCGAGGGGGCGTGGCGGGTTGCTGTTTATTACTGTATAAATATACAGCATATGGCGCCGGCCAGACGTAACCTGATGCGATTGAATCTGGATGGCCGATTGCCTATGATCCCTAGGAATCCGACGAGTAACAGACCATGCGACCATCCCTAGTGCTCGATTTGAAGCGAAGCGCGGTACGCGAGGCGGCAAGCCGCTACCGCACCGAGAACGTGCGCGTCTTCGGCTCGGCGTTGTACGGCACCGACCAGGAAGGCAGCGATCTGGATTTACTGGTCGACGCGTTGCCCGGCGCCACGCTGTTTGACCTGGGCGGCCTGCAGGATGAGCTGGAGATGTTGCTCGGCATCCACGTCGATCTCCTGACGCCGGCGGATTTGCCTGTGGCATTCCGCGAACAGGTGCTTGCGGAAGCGCGGCCGGTATGAGCGTGAATCGCCTGTCCGACTACCTGGAACATATCCGCCAGGCTGCGGTCGACGCCCGTAGTTTCGTACAGGGAATGACCAAGAGCGATTTCCTTGCGGACAGACGCACCCAGCAAGCCGTCATCATGAGCCTGGTCATCATTGGCGAGGCGGCCACGAAGATCATGGACCGTCACGCCGATTTCGTCCTGGCCCAGCCGGATGTGCCTTGGCGCAGCATGCGTGGGATGCGCAACCGTATCGCGCACGGTTATTTCGATATCAATCTGGATGTGGTCTGGGAAACCGTGCGGACGGCGTTGCCGGCGCTGCTGGCAGATTTGCCGGGGCCGGACGAACTTTCCTGACGCGTCTCTATTTACTGACGCGCCCCTATCCGATCCTCCTGAGCTGTTCGATCGCCGCCGGATTCTCCAGCGTGGAAATGTCCTGCGTGATCGGATCGCCGTTGGCGATCGCGCGCAGCAGGCGGCGCATGATCTTGCCGGAGCGCGTCTTGGGCAGGCTGCCGGCGTAGCGGATCTCCCTGGGCTTGGCGATGGGGCCGATCTCGCGCGCGATCCAGGCGCGCAGCTCGGCGGAGATCCGCGCGGCGGCCGCGTCGTCGGGCGGGCCGCCCTTGGGCACGACGAAGGCGACGATGGCCTCGCCGGTCAGCTCGTCGTGGCGGCCGACCACGGCGGCCTCGGCCACTTCAGGGTGCGCGACCAGCGCCGACTCGACCGCCATGGTGCCCAGGCGGTGCCCGGACACGTTCAGCACGTCGTCGATCCGGCCCGTGATCGTGTAGTAGCCGGTGGCCGGGTCTCGCAGCGCGCCGTCGCCGGCCAGGTAGGTCTTGCCGCCGAGCTCGGCCGGGAAGTAGGTCTGCAGGAAACGCGCGTCGTCGCCCCAGAGGGTGCGCAGCATGGAGGGCCAGGGACGCGTGAATACCAGCGAGCCGCCTTGTCCGTCCGGCGTCTCGCGGCCGGTCTCGTCGACGATGCGCGCGCCGATGCCGGGCAGGGGCAGCGTGCAGGATCCGGGCGCGAGCGGGGTGGCGCCGGGTAGCGGGGCGATCAGCGGGCCGCCGGTCTCGGTCTGCCACCAGGTGTCGACGACCGCGCAGCGGCCCTTGCCGACTTCCTCGTGATACCAGCGCCAGACCGTCGGATTGATGGGCTCGCCGGCCGTGCCGAGCACGCGCAATGTGTCCAGGCTGTAGTGCCGGGGATGCGCCTGCGGATGTTCGTGCGCGCCCTTGATCAGCGCGCGGATCGCGGTCGGCGCGGTGTAGAAGATGGACACCCGGTGCCGGTCGATCATGCGCCAGAAGCGGCCCGGATCGGGGTGCGTGGGCAGGCCTTCATAGACGACCTGGGTCGTGCCGCAGAGCAGCGGGGCGTAGGCGACGTAGGTGTGGCCGGTAATCCAGCCGATGTCGGCGGTGCACCAGAATACGTCGTCGGGCTTCAGGTCGAAGGTCCAGCGCAAGGTCTGCGCGGCCCACAGCAGATAGCCGGCCGTGGCGTGCTGCACGCCCTTGGGCTTGCCGGTGGAGCCGGAGGTATAGAGCACGAACAGCGGATGCTCCGCGTCCACCCATTCGGGCTCGCAGTGTTCGGGCTGGGCGCCGGCGGCCTCGTGCAGCCAGGCGTCGCGCGCCGCGTCCCAGTCGATCCCGGCGCCGGTGCGGCGGTACACGAACACGCGGCGCACGCCATCGCAGCCGCCCAGGGCCAGGGCTTCGTCGGCGATGCGCTTGAGCGGCAGCGTCTTGCCGCCGCGCACCTGCTCGTCCGCGGTGATCAGCAGGCTGGCGCCGATGTCGACGATGCGCTCGTTCAGCGACTTGGCCGAGAAGCCGCCGAAGACCACCGAGTGGATCGCGCCGATCCGGTTGCAGGCCTGCATCGCGACGATGGCCTCGACCGACATGGGCAGGTAGATCGCCACCCGGTCGCCGCGCTGGATGCCGCAGGCCTTCATGGCGTTGGCCAACTGGCAGACGCGCGCCAGCAGGGCGCGGTAGCTGATCGGGGTGACCGCGCCGTCGTCGGCCTCGAAGCGTATGGCGACGCGCTCGCCCAGGCCGCTGGCGACGTGCCGATCCAGGCAATTGAAGGACGCATTGAGCCGGCCGTCGCCGAACCAGCGGTAGAAGGGCGCATGGGTATCGTCCAGCACCTGGGTGAACGGCTTGCGCCAAGCCAGCGTCTCGCGCGCCAGGCGCGCCCAGAATCCCTGGTTGTCCCGTTCGGCCTCGTCGACCAGCGCGTGGTAGGCATCCATGCCGGCGACGTTGGCGGCGGCCGCGACGCGGGGCGCGGGCGCGATCAGTGCCTGCGCCGCGCTGGCGCCGGCGGGCGAGGCCGGGACTGCATCGGGGCCGCTGTCGCGGGCGGTGGCGTGCTTCATGTCCGATCTCCTGGTGTCTGGCGTCCGCGCGTGTGGCCGCCCGGCGCCATTGCGTGAGGGTTCAGCCGGCGGCCAGCAGCTGTCCGGCCGCGTCCAGCAGCAGGTCGCAATGCTCGGTCGAGAACGGCAGGGGCGGGCGGATCTTCAGCACGTTGCCGGCGGCGGCGCAGGTGCTGACCAGGATGCGGCGCTGGCGCAGGCCGTTCACCAGGCGCAGCGCCTCGCGCGTGTCGGGCGCGCCCGCCTGGTCGACGATTTCGACGCCCAGGTACAGGCCCGCGCCGCGCACGTCGCCAATGCGCGCGTCGGCGCGTTGCAAGCGTTCGAAGCCGTCTTTCAAATACTGGCCGACCTGGGCGGAACGCTCGACCAGCCGCTCGTCCCGGAGCACATCCAGCACCGCCGAGGCGGCGGCGCAGCAGACCGTGTTGCCGCCGAAGGTGTTGAAGTAGCCCGAGCGCTCGGAGAACGAGGCCATCAGCTCGGGCCGCGCGACCACGGCCGCTATCGGCATGCCGTTGCCCATGGGCTTGCCCATCACCACCAGGTCGGGCGTGATGCCGTGGCGGCTGAAGCCCCACATGCCGGCGCCGGTGCGGCCGAAGCCCGGCTGCACTTCGTCGGCGATGTAGACGCCGCCATGGCGCCGCACGGTCTCGGCCGCCGCGCGCAGGAAGCCGGGCGGGTCGGCGTACAGCCCGTCGCTGGAAAAGATCGAATCGAAGATCGCGCCGGCGAAGCGGATGCCGTGCCGGCGCAGGTCGGCGATGGCCTGCTCGATGCCGGCGGCGAAGGCCTGGCCCACGTCTTCGCCGTTGCGGCCCGGCAGGGGCGCGGGCACCGTGCGCACATGGATGCCCAGCGGCACGCCGGGGCCGAAGGCGGGCGTGATCTCGGCCACGGCGGTGGAATGGCCGTGATAGGCGAAACGCGTCACGATGAAGCCGGCGCCGCCCGTGTGATAGCGCGCCATGCGCAGGGCCAGGTCCACGCTTTCGGTGCCGCTGCTGGTGAAGAGCAGGTTGGACAGGGCCTCGGGAAAGGTCGCCAGCAGCCTTTCGGCATAGGCGTAGACCACTTCGGACAGGTAGCGCGTGTGCGTGTTCAGCTGCGCGGCCTGGCGCGCCACGGCGTCGACGACGCGCGGATGGCAATGTCCGACCGAGGGCACGTTGTTGTAGGCGTCCAGGTAGGCGCGGCCTTCGTGGTCGTACAGCCAGACGCCTTCGGCGCGGGTGATGTGGACCGGGTCTTCGTAGAAGAGCGGCACCGCGGCGCCGAAGATCCGCTGGCGGCGTTCGATCAGGCCTCGGATGGTCGGGTCGGCGACGGCGGCCGAGGCGGGGTCGTAGGTGTTCAGCGCGAGCATGCTGTCAGCGGACATGCCAGGTCTCCACAATGAGGGGAAGCAGCGGGGAAGAAGGGCGGGGGTTCACAGGTCGAGCGCCGGAGGCAGCCGCTGGAAGACGCGCGTCTTGGCCAGCAGGTAAGCGATGCCGGCGGCCAGCCAGACGGTGCCGAGGATCTGGGCCAGCGTGTCCATGTGCGCCCACACGTAGAGGATGATGACCAGCCCGACGGCGGGCAGCAGCAGGTAGCGCAGGTGCTGCGCGCCTTGCGGCCGGACGCGGCTGCCGTCGGCCAGCTCGCCGCCGCCGCGCACGTAGTACAGCCAGACGACCGAGATGTTGAGCGCGGCAAAGGCGAACATCGCGCCGTAGTTGACCAGGTTGGACAGCGTTTCCATGTTGGCGAAGTTGCCGAGCGCGAACTCGATGGCGCAGATCAGCAGGATGCTCCAGTGCGGCGTGCGCCAGCGCCGGTTGACGCGGGCGAAGACCGCGCGCGGCAGCAGCTCGTCCCGGCCCATGCCAAACAGCAGGCGGGCGCCGGCGGCGGTGGCGACCACGTTGAACACGCCCAGCGCGGTCAGGTAGCCGACCGTGAAGAACACGCTGAACGCTTCGCCGCCGGTGGCGCGCGACACCTGGAACAGCGTGGTATTGAGCCAGGCCTCGTCGCCGATGTGCTGGCGCCAGTCGGGGATGGCCAGCATGGCCACGTAGCCGCAGGCGAACATCGTCAGCGTGCCGATGCCCACGCACCAGTAGATGGCGCGGGGAATGTCGCGCTTGGGCCGACGGGTTTCCTCGGCCAGCGTGGTGATGGCGTCAAAGCCCAGGAAGCTGAAGATGGCCAGCGAGGTGGCGGCCGCCAGGCTGGAGACGCTGTCGAACTGGAACGGCTGCGCGCTCAGCAGCGTGCCCGCGCCGGCGCCGTCCACGGCCACCGCGCGGCCCCACACCACGATGGAGGACCAGACCACCAGTTCGCCGAACACCAGCAGCCCCAGTCCGAGCCGGGACATGAGCTGCACGCCGAACAGGTTGACCATGCCGGTGCCGACGGAGAACACGCCCAGCAGCACCCAGTAGGGCACGCCCGGCAGGTACTGCTGTGCGAAATAGGCGGAGCTGGACGCGGTGACGGTGGGGATGAGGATGTAGTCCAGCGTCAGCACCCAGCCGGACAGGAAGCCGAAGTACGGGTTGCAGCCCCGGCCGACGTAGTTGTAGACCGAGCCGGCCAGCGGGAAGTTGCGCACCATCACCGCGTAGCTGAAGGCGGTGAACAGCATGGCCACGCCGGCCAGCAGATAGGGCAGGGCGACGGTGCCGCCGGACAGCTTGAGCAGGATGCCGAATATGATCGCCGGCGCGATCGGCACCATGTAGTTCAGGCCGAACGCGGTGAGCTGCCAGACGTTCATGCTGCGGTCCAGCTCTTGCACATAACCGTACTTCGAGACATCGTGCTCGGCGTCGGCGGACGCCGGATCCATGGTGGGCGGCATGGGATCTCCGTGCGGATGCGGATAGGGAGGGCGCCAGGGGGCGATGAGCGGCTGCCGGGTCTGGCAAGGACGGCGGGCTACAGCGCCGCCACGCTTTCGGGCAGGGTCTGGCCGCCATCGACCACCAGCGTCTGCCCGGTGATGAAACCGGCCTCGCTCGAGGCCAGGAACAGCGTCGCCCAGCCGATGTCGCGCACGCTGCCCAGGCGCCGCAGCGGCACCGAGCGCGTCATCTGTTCCAGGTAGTCCGCGCCCATCTCGTTCAGGCCCTCGGTGAGTACGTTGCCGGGCAGGACCGCGTTGATCGTGATGCCGTGGCGCGCCAGTTCCAGCGCGGCGGTGCGCATGAAACCCAGCTGCGCCGCCTTGCTGGCTGCGTAGTGCGCCCAGCCCGGATAGCCGGTGACGGGGCCGGTGATCGACGAGGTCAGGATCACGCGGCCCGCTTCGGCCTGCTTCAGCCAGGGCAGACAGGCCTGCACGGTGTAGAGCGCGCCGCGCGCATTGGTGTTCAGCACCAGGTCCCAGGCCGGCCCGTCGATCTCTTCCAGCGACGCGCTGGGGAAGATGCCGGCGTTGGCGCAGACGATGTCGATGCCGCCATGGTCCTGCGCCACGGCGCGCGCGGCGGCATCCATCGAGGTGCGGTCGCCGACGTCCGCGGCATAGCCGCGCGCCTGGCCGCCGGCGGCGACGAGCGCGTCGGCGCAGGCCTGGGCCGCGTCGCGCGAGCGCGCCATCACGGCCACGCGGGCGCCATGTTCGGCCAGGACTTCGGCGATGCCCTTGCCGATGCCCCGGCTGGCGCCGGTCACCACGGCGACTTTTCCCTGGATGGAAGCAAACATGGCGGGCTCCTTGTTGGATGGAGCCCCATCTTGCGCCGGCGCCGCCGCGCGCGCTTGACCTGCCGGGACAGTTGCTTGATCGGGCGCGACGCCTAGGGTCTACCCTGAGCGGCCATGGGGCGCGGCCATGGCGATCGTCGCGGTCCCCGGGTTGACCCTGAGCCGCCTTGCCGTCCTCGGTCAAAGTTCTGCGCGCCACGGCCTAACGGCCGGCGCCCGGCCCGGCTGAAGATGGGGCCACCACGCAGCCCAGCCCGGAGCCCCCTATGGCAGAACGCAACGACGCCGCCTATCGGCGATACATCGATCAGCTGTCCGACCTGGCGCGCAGCGCGCTGCCGCTGTATGGCATGGACGCCCGCGCCGATATCGGCCTGCTCAGCCATTCCGAGAACACGGTGTTCCGGATCGAGGACCGGCGCGCCGGCTTGAAGGCCGCGATGCGGATCCACCGTCCGAACTACCAGACGCGCAACGCCATCCAGACCGAGCTGGACTGGATGCGCGCGCTGAACGAGGCCGGCATCGGCACGCCGCAAGCCTTGCCCGCGCTGGACGGCACGGTGCTGCAGCGCGTCACGCGCGAGCCGGCGGGCACGCGCTATGTGGCGCTGTTCCGCTGGATCGACGGCGGCTTTCCCGACCCGGACAGGCTGGACGCCTCGCAGCGCCACCTGGGCTGGCTCAGCGCCCGCATGCACGCGCAGTCGCGCGCCTGGCAGCGTCCCGGCCATTTCGAGCGCATGGTCTGGGACCACGCAGGCACAGTGGGCCCGGCCGCGCATTGGGGACAGTGGGAATGCGCGCCGGGCCTGACGCCGGCGCAGCGCGAGACGCTGGGCCGCACCGAGCGCCTGCTGGGCCTGCGGCTGGACGCCTTCGGCACGGGACCGGAGCGCTTCGGCCTGATCCATGCCGACCTGCGCAGCGCCAACCTGCTGGTGGACGGCGAGCGCACCCATGTTATCGATTTCGATGATTGCGGCCTGGGCTGGTTTCTGCATGATATGGCTTCGACGCTCAGCTTCATCGAGCACCGCGACGACCGGGACCGGCTGATGGATGCCTGGGCCGAGGGCTACTGCCAGGCCGGCAGCCTGTCCCAGGCGGAGCGTGACGAGTTTCCGACGTTCCTGATGCAGCGCCGCCTGCAGCTATTGGCCTGGATGGGCTCTCACAGCGAGACCGACCTGGCCCGCAGCCTGGGCGGCGCCTGGGTCGCGGCGACGGCGGAATTGGGGGCGGACTACATCCGGAAGATGGGTTGACGGCCCGTGCGTCCGGGGAGATGATCCGCCGGAATTGGAAGACCTCCAGCCTTACCGGAATCGAGGAATTGGAGCATGCGTGACACGTCCCCGCGCTTGCGCGCCACGCCCGCGGCGCGGCCGCAGGCGTCGAGCATCCTCTCGGCGGCCGCGACCGGCCTGGTGAGCTTCATCCTGCTCGAGGGCGGCGATCCGGACCGCGTGCTCGGGCTGGCCGGCGTGAGCGCCACGGCGCTGGGGCAGCCCGCCAGCAGCCTCGGACTCGACCTATATTGCCGGGTCATGGAGCAGGCGGCAGCCGATACCTGTAACGGCAACTTCGGCCTGCGCTACGGGCAGCAGTTCGAGCCGGGCCAGCTGGGCCTGCTGGGCTATGTCGCGCTGGCCTCGCCGACAGTGGGCGCGGCCTTCGAGAACATCAGCGGACTGTTCCATCACCATCAGCAGCGCTCCATCCTGCGCGTGGTGCGACAACCCGAGCTGAGCCGCATCGAATACCAGATCCTGGATCGCAGCATCGCCGCGAGGCGCCAGGACGCCGAGCTGTCGCTGGGCATGTTCTTCAACATCCTGCGCCACGCGCTGGGCAGCCGATGGTCGCCCGAGGCCGTGCTGTTCGAGCACGCGCGTCCGGAGTCCTGGCCCGAGCACGAGCGCAGCTTCGGCGCGCCGGCGCTGTTCGCCCAGCCCTGCAACGCCATCGTGCTGCCGACGCGGCAGCTGGACGCACCCATGCCCGGCGCCGATGCGCATCTGCTGGCGCTGCTGCGGCACAACCTGGCCCAGCTGGGGCTGGCGGGCATGCCGGGCGAATCGCTGGTCGAGCGCGCCGCAGCCGCCATCCGCCGCCAGCTGGCCGACGGCGAGCCTTCGCTCGATGACGTGGCGCGGGCGCTGAACATCCCGAACTGGACGCTGCAGCGGCGCCTGCGCAATCACGGCTGCACCTACCAGGAGCTGCTGCTCGAGGTGCGCCGCGAGCTGGCGCTCAATTACCTGAAGGATCGCGAGATCCAGATTTCCGAACTGGCCTTCCTGCTCGGCTATTCCGAGATCAGCGCGTTTTCCCGCGCCTTTCACCGCTGGCTGGGCATGTCGCCCAGCGAGTGGCGGCGCGGCTACCTGGAGGCGGGCGGAGAGGGACGCGCCGTTTCTTTTACAGCTCTGACCTTTCCGGCGATTAAACTGA
>NZ_JCBANG010000047.1:0-46621 GCF_059760905.1 Achromobacter sp. 1011811831 | reverse complement strand
GCCGCATCCTGCGCCGCGACGTGGAAGCGGCGCGCAACGCCACGCCGGCCGCCGGCCAGCCGCAAGCCGCCGCGCCGCGCGCCGCCGGCCGCCGCGTGCCGCACAGCGGCATGCGCCGCGCCATCGCCCGCCGCCTGAGCGAAAGCAAGCAGACCGTGCCGCACTTCTACCTGACGGTGGACTGCCGCATGGACGCGCTGCTGGCGCTGCGCGCGCAGGCCAACCAGGCCGGCACCATCAAGCTGTCGGTCAATGACTTCATCGTGCGCGCCGCCGCCCAGGCGCTGCGCGACGTGCCGGAAGTCAACGCCAGCTGGCAGGACGACGCCATCGAGTACCACGCCGGCGCCGACATCTCGGTGGCCGTGGCCACCGAGGGCGGGCTGGTGACGCCCATCGTGCGCGACGCCGACGACAAATCGCTGTCCGCCATCGCCGCCGAGATCGTCGAGCTGGCCGGCCGCGCCAAGGTCAACCGCCTGAAGCCCGAGGAATTCACCGGCGGCTCGCTCACGGTGAGCAACCTGGGCATGTACGGCATCAAGCAGTTCGCCGCCATCATCAATCCGCCGCAGGCCGCCATCCTGGCCGTGGGCGCGGCCGAGCGCCGCCCCGTGGTCGGCCCGAACGGCGAGCTGGAAGCCGCCACCGTCATGACGGTGACGCTGTCGGCCGACCACCGCGTGGTCGACGGCGCCGTCGGCGCGCAGTGGCTGGCCGCGTTCCGCGCCCGCATCGAAAACCCCGTCCGCATCCTGCTGTGAGCCACGCCATGACCAAGACGAGTTTCGATGTGGTGGTGGTGGGCGGCGGCCCCGGCGGCTACGTGGCCGCCATCCGCGCCGCTCAGCTGGGCTTGTCGGCCGCGCTGGTCGAGCGCGCCGAGCTGGGCGGCATCTGCCTGAACTGGGGCTGCATTCCGACCAAGGCGCTGCTGCACAGCGCCACCGTGCTGCGCGCCTGCCGCGAGGCCGCGCACTACGGCGTGGCCGGCGCCGACGCCGCGCGCCCGGACCTGCCCGCCATGGTGGCGCGTTCGCGCAAGGTGGCCGGCCGCCTGGGCCAGGGCGTGGCGCACCTGATGAAGAAGAACGGCGTGACGGTGATCCAGGCCAGCGCCCGGCTCGCCGGCGCGGGCAAGCTGGCGCTGGACAACGGCAGCACCCTGTCGGCGCGCCACATCATCCTGGCCACCGGCGCGCGCGCCCGCGAGCTGCCGGCGCTGCCGCTAGGCGAGCGCATCTGGGCCTATCGCCAGGCGCTGGTGCCCGAGGCCGCGCCCAGGTCGCTGCTGGTGGTGGGCGCCGGCGCCATCGGCGCGGAGTTCGCCAGCTTCTATCGCGCGATCGGCGTCGAGGTCACGTTGATCGACATGACCGCCGAGATCCTGCCGCAGGAAGACGCCGAGATCTCGCAGCTTGCGCGCAAGGCCTTCGAGAAACAAGGCATCCGCGTGCTGACGCAGTGCGCCGTCACGGCTTCCCGCCCCACCGCCACCGGCGTGCAGGTCACGCTGGAACAGCAAGGCAAGCGCAGCGAGCTGGAAGTCGAACGCGTCATCGTCGCGGCCGGCATCGTCGGCAACGTCGAGAACCTGGGCCTGGAAGGCACGCGCGTCAAGGTGGAAAAGAGCCACATCGTCACCGACGGCCTGTGCCGCACCGGCGAGCCGGGCGTCTACGCCATCGGCGACGTGGCCGGCGCGCCCTGGCTGGCGCACAAGGCCAGCCACGAGGGCGTGCTGTGCGTGGAAGCCATTGCCGGCAAGCCGGCGCACGCCATCGACCCGCTGCGCATTCCCGCCTGCACCTACTCGCACCCGCAAGTGGCCAGCATCGGCATGACCGAGGCGCGCGCGCGCGAGCATGCCGCCAGGCATGGCGGCGAGATCCGCGTGGGCAAGTTCACCTTCGCCGGCAACGGCAAGGCCATCGCCATGGGCGAGGACCAGGGCCTGGTCAAGACCGTGTTCGATGCGCGCTCCGGCGAGCTGCTGGGCGCGCACATCATCCACCCGGAAGCCTCGGAGCTGATCACCGGCTACGGCGTGGCGACCGCGCTGGAAGCCACCGAGGAAGACCTGATGCACGCCGTCTTCGCGCATCCGACGCTGTCGGAAACGCTGCACGAATCGGTGCTGGCGGCCTTCGGGCGGGCGCTGCACGGCTGAACGCGGCGCAACGCGCAAGATCAACGGGGAATGGCTCGCGCCATTCCCCGTTTGCCTTGCATGTCCCGGCGTTGCGCTCCGGCTTCAAACCCAGGTTTCAAGCCAGGGATTCAAACGCGGACGCGGCCGCCTGATGACACACGATCAATCCCAGTCAGGCGCCAGCCCGTCCGGCGACACCAGCCGGCCGTCCGGCCGCGCCAACGCGGCGATGCGCGCCATGTCGTCGGCGGACAGCGCGAAATCGAACACGCGCGCATTGGCTTCGGCGCGGTCGCGCTGCAAGGTCTTGGTCAGCGTCACCACGTTGTCCTGCTGCACCAGCCAGCGCAACGCGATCTGCGCCGGCGTCTTGCCCAGGCGCGCGGCGATCTCGCCGATCACGGGATCGGTCAGCACCTTGCCGTCGGCCATGCCGAAATAGGCCGTCACCGTCATGCCCAGCGCGGCCGCCTCGGCGCGCACCGCGTCCTGGTCCAGGTAGGGATGGAACTCGATCTGGTTGGTGACCAGCGGCGCGGCGCTCAGGGCGGCGGCCTCGCGCATCAGCTTGATGTTGAAGTTGCTGACGCCGATATGCCGCGCCCAGCCGCAAGACACGGTCTGGTTCAGCGCGTCGATCTGCTCGGCCAGCGGCGCCTTGTCGCCGGGCCAGTGCAGCAGCAGCAGGTCCACGTAATCGGTGCGCAGCCGCGTCAGGCTTTCCTCGACCGAGCGCAGCAGGTCGGGCGTCCGGTAGTGGTCCACCCAGACCTTGGTGGTCAGGAAGATCTGCTCGCGCGGCACGCCGGCCTCGGCCATGCCACGACCCACGTCGGCCTCGTTGCCATAGATCTGCGCGGTGTCGATGTGGCGGTAGCCCAGCTCCAGCGCGGTCCGGGTCATGCGGGCGGTGTCCTCGGCAGGCATGCGGAACACGCCCAGGCCCAGCGCGGGAATCTCGGCGCCGTCGCGGCCCAGGGGTTTGGTGGGGATCATTCGGTTTGCTCCAGCGGGTATCTCAATGGCCGCACATTCTGCGCGCGTGGATCATTGAGAAAAACACCGATAAACTCACAATACTTATGCCCTGGAGTCACGAATGTCCCTGAATTCCGACGCCCTGCGCCTGTTCCTGGCCGTGGTGGACGCGGGCACCATGAGCGCGGCCGCCGAGATGCTGGGCCAGACCGCTTCCGGCGTCAGCCGCGGCCTGTCGCGGCTGGAGGAAGACCTGGGCGTGACCCTGCTGACCCGCACCACGCGGCGCATGGAACTGACCGAGGAAGGCGCGCTGTTCCTGCAGAAGGCGCGCGGCATCGTCGCGTCGCTGGAAGAGGCCGAGGAATGCATGCGCATGGTGCACCAGCAGCCCGCCGGCCGGCTGCGCGTCGACGCCTCGGCGCCGGTCATGCTGCACTGCGTGGTGCCGCATGTGGCCGAGTTCCGCCGCGCCTATCCCGCGATCACGCTGGAGCTGACCAGCAACGACCGCATCGTCGACCTGATGGAACACCGCAGCGACGTGGCGCTGCGCGCCGGCCCGCTGACCGATTCCACGCTGCACGCCCGCCCGCTGCGCCCCGCGCCGCGCTGGCTGCTGGCCAGCCCCGACTACATCGCGCGCCGGGGCGAGCCGAAGGACGTGGACGAGCTGCTGCAACACGAGCTGCTGGGCTTCACGCAGCCGGAAAGCCTGAACGTCTGGCCGCTGCGCCACGCGGGCGGCTCCAGCTTCGCCATCACGCCCACGCTGGCCACCTCCAGCGGCGAGACCCAGTACCAGCTGGCGCTGCGCGGCGTGGGCATCGCCTGCCTGTCCGACTTCATGGTGCGCGACGAGCTGGCCGACGGCCGGCTGGTGAAGGTGATGGAACACGCGTACACCGACTACCTGCAGCCGCTGAACGCGGTGTACTACCGCAACACGCAGCTGTCGCGGCGCATCGCCTGCTTCCTGGATTTCATCGCGGCGCGGATGTAGGCGCGGAGCCGGGCACGAACGCAGGCGCGGATCCAGGCGAGGCTGGCGCGGCGCTCAATATTTCAGGCCCGTATCGCACAACACGGTGGCCACCACCGCATCCGCGCGCAGCCGGCCCGATTGCAGCAGCTTCACCGCCGCGCACACATTGGCGGCGGCGGAATAGCCCACGTACAGCCCTTCGCGCACGGCCAGCTTCCGGCGCCACGCCTCGGCTTCCTCGTCCGTCACGGCCAGGCTCAGGTCCATCAGCGACGCGTCCCAATGCGGCGGCACCGCGCCGTAGCTGGTGCCCTGGATCAGGTGCCGCGCCTTCGAGACCGGCTGGCCGGCCAGCACTTCGCAGCCCAGCGGCTCGACGGCCGCGCACACGGTCGCCGCGCTGGCGGCCTTCATGGCCCGCGCCACGCCCATGAAGGTGCAGCCCGTGCCCACCGCCGCGACCCAGCCATCGGCGGGCCGGCCCAGCTGTTCCAGGATCTCGCGGCCCGTGCCGGCCTCGTGCGCCGCGATGCACTCGACCGCGTTGAACTGGTCCACATAGAATCCGCCGCGCTCGCGCGCCAGCGCGGCGGCCATGTCCGCCGCCGCCTGCACGTCCGCGCCCGTGACCTGGCCGGGCGCGCCATCGACCTGCGGCACCAGGATCACCTCGGCGCCCAATCCTTCCAGCATGCGGGCGCGCGCCGGGCTGTTGCCGGCGGACATGGTGACCAGCAGCGGATGCCCCAGCGCCGCGCAGGCCACGGCCAGTCCCGCGCCCATGTTGCCGCTGGTCATCTCGACCACCGGCATGCCCGGTTTGAGCCGGCCATCCGCGCGCGCCGCCAGCAGGATGGCCTTGGCGGCGCGGTCCTTCACGCTGCCGCCGGGCTGCAGGAACTCGGCCTTGGCGACCAGCCGGCCGGGGCCGGCGTGGATCCGGTCCAACGAGATCAGGGGCGTGTTTCCTATCAAATCCAGCGCGGAGGTCGCGAGCATGTCCGTTCCAAGTGCGTGGCAGGCGCGGCGGGCCTGCTTCCAGGACAGAGATTGTAGGAAACGCCGGCGTCGGCGTCAGTCTCGCGGCGCCGCGCCGTCCACCGCCGCTTCGATCCGCGCCACCGCCGCCGCGTCCAGCCTGGGCAGCAGATCCAGCGCGCCCAGGTTCTCGCGCAGCTGCGCCACGCCGGACGCGCCCAGCAGCACCGTGCTCACGTCCGGATTGCGCAGCGCCCACGCAATCGCCAGCTGCGCGCGCGTGGCCCCCAACTCATCGGCCACGTCTCGCAAACGGCGCGCGGCGGCCTGCATCGCCTCCTGGCGGTCGGCGTAGACGAAGTCCCTGAGCCAGCCGAAACCCTCCGCCGCCAGCCGCGAATCCGCCGGCACGCCCTCGTCATACCGGCCGGCCAGCACGCCCGAGGCCAGCGGCGACCAGGTCGTCAGCCCCAGCCCTCGCCGCTCGACCAGCGGACGGTACTCGCGCTCCACGCGCTCGCGATGGAACAGGCTGTACTGCGGCTGCTCCAGCTGCGGCGGCACCAGGTTGTGGCGTTCGGCGAAGGCGCACAGCGTCTCGATATCGGCCGCCGGCCATTCCGAGGTGCCCCAGTACAAGATCTTGCCCTGCTGCACCAGCGTGTGCATGGTCCAGGCGATTTCCGGGATCGACATGTCCGGATCCGGGCGATGGCACAGGTACAGGTCCAGATAATCCAGCCCGAAGCGCCGCAGCGCCTGCTCGCAGGCCTCGACCAGGTGCTTGCGGCTCAGGCCCTGCTGCGTCGGGCGCGGCCCGCCTCCCGGCGCATGATTGTCGGCGGCGCCGTACAGCGCCTTGCTCGACACGCAATAGCCGTCGCGCGGCCAGCCCAGCGCCTTGATGGCGCGGCCCAGCATGCGCTCGGCCTCGCCGCCGAGATAGACCTCGGCGCTGTCGAAGAAATTGATGCCGTGGTCATAGGCGCAAGCCAGGCAGTCGCGCGCGGCGCGGTCGTCCAGCGTGGTGCCGAACGTGATCCAGCTGCCATAGGACAGCGCGGACAGTTTGAGGGCCGACTGGCCCAGGCGACGGTATTGCATGACGGTCTTCCTGATATCCCGTGGAAAACGTCATGGTGCGGCGCTCGCGGCCATCCGTAAAATATCGAATTCATGCGCCTGCGAGACGCGCCGGATATCGCCGTGACCGCTATGCGGCGTCGGCCTGGCCCACGGGCCGCGTCGCCTCGCGCAGCGCGGCGATCAGCGAATCCCGTATCGGCGATGCGTCACAAGCCCGCCAGGCCATCAGCAGATCCAGTCGCCGCAGCGCGTCCGGCGCTTCCACCGCGATCGGCCGGAACACCACATCGCCGCGCGGCTCCCGCGCCAGCGAGGCCGGTAGCAGGGCCGCGCCGAAACCCCCGGCCACCAGCGCCACCACCGTCTCCAGCCGCCTCGCTTCCTGCGCCACGCGCGGCGCGAAGCCCGCCGCCAGGCACAGCGACACCAGCTGGTCATGGAAACCCGGGCCGAGCGTGCGCGCCGATGCCACGAACGCATCTTCCCTGAGCGCGGCCAGTTCCACTACGTCGCAATCAGCCAGACGGTGCGAGGCCGGCAAGGCGATCAGCACCGGCTCGCTCAGCAAGGTCTCGAAATGCAGTCTCGGCGCGCTGGCGCCCGGATGGCGCATGAGGCCGATGTCGGCGCGCCCCAGTTCCAGCGCCTCGACCTGCTCGCGCGTGGTCGCCTCGCGCAGCGTGAATGACACGGCGGGATGCGCCGCACGAAAGCGCCGCAACCCGCGCAGCAGCGATTCATAGGGAGAAATATTGACGAAGGTCGCCGTCAGGTGGCCTTCCATGCCCTGCGCCACGCGCCGCGCCTGCGCCACCCCTTCGTCCAGCGCCGCCAGCATGCGTCGCGCCGTCTCCAGGAATGCCGCGCCCGCCGGCGTCAGCGCCACGCTGCGGTTGGTGCGCGCCAGCAAGGGCGCGCCCACCTGCGCCTCCAGCCGCTGGATCGCCTGGCTCAACGGCGGCTGCGCCATGTGCAGGCGCTGGGCCGCGCGGTTGAAATGCAGCTCTTCCGCCACCGCGATGAATTGCCGCAGCAAGCGCGTCTCGATCATGCCTGGCTCCCGCTCATGTGAATCAGCTCCTGCGCTTCGCGGCGCCGCTGGCCGCCGAAGGCCGCTTGCCGCGCGCCGGCGCGGCGGCATGCGCTACGCCTGGCGCCTTGTCCGCGCCTTCCCGCGCCGCATCGTCCAGCGCCGCCTCTTGCGCCACCCACTCCACAAAGGCCCGCACCTCCGGCCGTTCCAGCGCATCGGGCAGCGTCACCGCGTAATACGCGAAGCGCGCCGGCCAGGGCTTGTGCAGCACCTGCACCAGCCTGCCCGCCTCGATCTCGGCGCGCGCATGCTCCTGCGGCACCAGCGCCAGCCCCTGCCCCGCCTCGGCGGCGCGGATCAGCAGGAAGTCATCATCGAAGGACGAACCCTGCCGCGCGCGCGCATCGACCGCCACGTCATGCGCCGCCAGCCACAGCGGCCAGTCCGCGCGGTCGGCATCATGCAGCAGGGGATGGTCCAGGCAATCGGCGGGCGACTTCAAGCCCTTGCGTCGCCCCAGCAGCGCCGGACTCGCCACCGGCACCAGCACCGGCGCCATCAGCCACACCGCGCGCAGGCCGGGATAACGCCCGAGTCCGTGGCGCAGCGCCACGTCCACGCGGTCGCGGCGCAGATCCACCACCGACGACGAGGCCTCGACCCGCAGCTCGATGCGCGGATGTTGCGCGCGAAAACGCGCCAGCCGGGGCACCAGCCACGACGCCGCGAACGACGCCATCGTGCTCACCGTCACGGTCTGCCGCGACGGCGCCCGCGCCAGCATGTCCACCGCCGCCTCGATCTGCGAGAACGCCTGCCGCAGCAGCGGATGCGCCGCCGCGCCGTCCGCCGTCAGGCGCAAGCCCAGGCGCTCGCGCGTGAACAGCGCCACGCCCAGCCGGTCCTCCAGCAAGCGCACCTGCTGGCTGACCGCGCCTGGCGTCACATGCAGGGCCTCGGCGGCCGCCTTGATGCTGCCACGCCGGCCCACCTCGACGAAGGCGCGCAGCGCCGCCAGCGGAATCGAAGAGCTCATGAATATAGTTTTCCTAAATCCAGCGCGCAGAAATCATCGTTTCCCAATGCCGCTGTCACTGACGATGATAGCTCCTGAAAAGCTCAATACAAGTCGTGGCATCGCCGACAGAAATATAGGAAACCTTCATGCTAACGCTCTACACCGACAGCTCACCCAACGGCTTCAAGGCCACCATCGCCCTGGAAGAACTCGGCCTGCCCTACACCCTCAAGCACATCCACATCAACCAGGGAGAACACCGCCAGCCCGACTTCCTGCGGCTGAATCCGCATGGCCGCATCCCCGTCCTCACCGACGACGAGACCGGCATCACCCTGTTCGAATCCGCCGCCATCCTGCTCTACCTGGCCGAGAAAACCGGCCGCCTGCTGCCCGCCGACCCGCGCGCCCGCTGGCAAGCCACGCAATGGCTCATCTTCCACGCCGCCAGCGTCGGCCCGCTGATCGGCCAACGCGTCCACTTCGAAATCTTCGCCACCCACAAAGACCCCATCGCCATCGAACGCTACCGCCGCCTCACGCGCGAAGCCTACGCCACCCTGGACCAGCACCTGGCCAGCGGCCAGCCCCATTTCGCCGGCGACGAATACAGCATCGCCGACATCGCCCACTTCGGCTGGACCCACATCGCCCGCCTCATCGGCTTCGACTTCGACGCCTACCCGCACCTGAGCGACTGGCACGAACGCATCGCCCTCAGACCCGCCGTGCAGCGCGGCATCATGCTCCCGGAGCCTGCCACCGGGGCATGAGTAGGCCCACCCCCGAAGCGCTTGCGCGCTTCCCCCCCCAGGGGGCATGCCTGCGGACCGGCAAAGCCGGCTCCGCGGCATCCGGCTGGCGGATGCACTGATCATCATCATCATCATCATGAATATGAACGCGACTACTACCAACTCTATCGACATGCCGTCCGGCGCCTCCTGGCCCGCGCACGCCCGTCATCCCGGCTACCGCCGCATGTTCGCGCCCGACGCGCTGACGCTGGGCATCTTCCTGCCGCTGCGCTTCTACGAAGGCGACATGCGCGTGCTGGCCGGCCAGTCCCGCCTGGTCAGCGACATCGACGCCCGCGGCTTCGCCGCCGCCTGGGTTCGCGACATCCCGTTGTACGACCCGCGCTTCGGCGACGCCGGCCAGCTCTTCGACCCCTTTACCTACCTGGCCTACCTCGCCGCCAGGACGCAGCGCATTTCCCTGGTAACCGGCAGCGCCATCTTCTCGCTGCGCCACCCGATCGACCTCGCCAAATCCGCCGCCACCATCGACCAACTCTCCGGCGGCCGCCTCGTCATGGGCATCGCCTCCGGCGACCGTCCCATCGAATTCCCCGCCTACGGCCTGCAACACGACCAGCGCGCCGAGCGCTTCGCCCAGGCGGTCGCCGACTTCCGCCGCCTGCTCCAACCCGGCCGCCGCGCCCTGTCCTCGCCGCTCGGCCACATCACCGACGCCGAACTCCTGCCCAAGCCCGCCGCCGGCCCCATCCCCCTGCTCGTCACCGGCGCCAGCGGCCAATCCCCGGACTGGATCGCCGCACACGCCGACGGCTGGCTCACCTATCCCGGCTCGTCCGTCGTCCCCGCAGGCCCCAAGGCCCTGGGCCAGAAAATCCAGGCCTGGCGCGACCGCATCCCCGACGGCGGCTTCCGCCCTCACGCCACCAACGAATGGATAGACCTGGTCGACGACCCCACGCACCCGCCCACTCTGCTGCACGGCGGTTTCATCCTGCAGATCGGCCGCCACGCGCTCATCGATCTGCTCTCACAATGGCAGACTGCCGGCGTCAACCACGTCGCCCTGGGCATCCAGTTCTCGCGCCGCCCCGCCGCCGAAGCCATCCAGGAATTGGCGGAGGAAGTACTGCCGCGCTTCCCGTCGCATGAGGAGGTGCCGCCACTGGATATGGATTGGTAGGCGTGATTGCGAAAGCAGCGTGGGAACTGCTATACGCATGAACGGCGAACAGCAGGCCACGCAGCACACGCCAACACGCACTGCCAGGCAATGCACGCTCTCCCCGCCACACTAGGCAAGACCAGGAGAGGCAAGACAAGACAAGACAAGGCATGCCCCTCAAACAACCAACACCCCACGACGCAAGCCACCACGTAAGCAGAAACTGGCCGCCCGCGCGGCCGGTTTCTGCGGGCGACGCAAGCCTCGCCACCGACCACGGCTCCAGCAACGCCGCATCCTTCGAAACCCGTAGCTCCTCGGGCGGGGCGGCGCGGCTGCGAGCAACCTCGATGCGCCCGAGGGAATCCGAAGGCAGCCGCCGCAGGCGGCAACGAGGATGACAACGGGGAAGTCCGGAGCGAAGGCTCCGGACCGCAATCGTGGGCGCGAGCAGCCGCGACGCCCCGCCCGAGGGGCGGCCCACGAAGCGCCAGCACACAACGCTCAACCAAGCAGCAGCAGCAGCAGCAGTAGCAGTAGCAGTAGCAGCAGCAGCAGCAGCAGTGAAGACAACAGCCTCACAAACCGCCAACACTCAAGCCCTCCCCAAAAAAGACCCAAAAAAAAACGGCGCCACAAAGGCGCCGTCTTCTTCAAACCCAAAACCCTCAACGCTTCTGCTTGAGCTGCGAAAGATCCCGCACCGCCCCCCGATCCGCCGAAGTCGCCAGCGCCGCATAAGCCTGCAAGGCCAGCGACACCACCCGCTCCCGATCCACCGGCTCCCAGGCCTTCTCCCGCGCGTTCATCGCCTCGCGACGCCGCGCCAGCACCTCATCCGACACCGCCAGATGCATCTTGCGCTGCGGAATATCGATCTCGATCACATCGCCGTCTTCCACCAGCCCGATCGTGCCGCCCTCGGCCGCCTCCGGCGAAGCATGCCCGATCACCAGTCCCGACGAGCCACCCGAGAAACGCCCGTCCGTGAACAGCGCGCACACCTTGCCCAGCCCCTTGGACTTCAGATAGGACGTCGGATACAGCATCTCCTGCATCCCCGGCCCGCCCTTCGGCCCTTCGTAGCGGATCACCACGACATCGCCGGCGACGACCTTGTCGCCCAGGATGCCTTCCACCGCATCGTCCTGGCTCTCGAACACCCGCGCGCGTCCCGTGAACACCCACTGCGACTCATCCACGCCCGCGGTCTTCACGATGCAACCCTTCTCGGCCAGGTTGCCGTACAGCACCGCCAGCCCGCCGTCCTTCGAATACGCGTTTTCCTTGCTGCGGATGCAACCCGTCTTGCGGTCCGTGTCCAGCGTCAGGAACGTCGCGTCCTGGCTGAACGCCACCGTCGTCGGAATGCCGCCAGGCGCCGCCCGATAGAACTTCTGCGCCTCCTCGCCGGCATCGCCCGCCACGTCCCACTGCGCGATCGCATTGCCCAGCGTGCCGCTGTGCACATTGCCGCAGGACAGGTCCAGCAGATCCGCGCGCGCCAGCTCGCCCAGGATGCCCAGGATGCCGCCCGCGCGATGCACGTCTTCAATGTGGTACTTGTCGGTTGCCGGCGCCGCCTTGCACAGGCACGGCACCTTGCGCGAAATGCGGTCGATGTCGGCCATCGTGAAATCCACGCCCGCTTCCTGCGCCGCGGCCAGCAGGTGCAGCACCGTGTTGGTCGAGCCGCCCATCGCCACGTCCAGCGCCATCGCGTTCTCGAACGCGCTCTTGGTGGCGATGTTGCGCGGCAGGACCGACGCGTCCTCTTCCTGGTAATAGCGGCGGCACAGATCCACCACCAGGCGGCCGGCCTGCTCGAACAGGCCCTTGCGCCATGCGTGCGTGGCCACGATCGTGCCGTTGCCCGGCAGCGCCAGGCCGATGGCCTCGGTCAGACAGTTCATCGAGTTGGCGGTGAACATGCCGGAACAGGAACCGCAGGTCGGGCAGGCGCTGCGCTCGACCTCGGCCACGTCCGCGTCCGACACATTGGGATCGGCCGCCTTGATCATGGCGTCGATCAGGTCGATCTTGGCGATCACCGTGCCGTCCGTCGGCGACTTCACCTTGCCCGCTTCCATCGGGCCGCCCGACACGAACACCACCGGAATGTTCAGACGCATCGCGGCCATCAGCATTCCCGGCGTGATCTTGTCGCAGTTCGAGATGCAGACCATCGCGTCGGCGCAGTGCGCGTTCACCATGTACTCGACCGAGTCGGCGATCAGCTCGCGCGACGGCAGCGAATACAGCATGCCGCCGTGGCCCATGGCGATGCCGTCGTCCACGGCGATGGTGTTGAATTCCTTGGCGACGCCGCCGGCGGCCTCGATTTCCTTGGCGACCAGCGCGCCCAGGTCGCGCAGGTGCACGTGGCCCGGCACGAACTGCGTGAAGGAGTTGACCACCGCGATGATCGGCTTGCCGAAGTCTCCGTCCTTCATGCCGGTGGCGCGCCACAGGGCGCGGGCGCCGGCCATGTTGCGGCCGTGGGTCGAGGTGCGGGAACGGTAGTGCGGCATGATCTTTCTCAGGCGGTTAGCGGGCGGCGAAACGCTAAATAATACGCCGGTTCCGCGCCCGCGCGCCTGAGGACATGCCCGGGAGGCCGCCGTGCGGCGGGTTTGCGTCCGGCCCGCGCCCGGCAGGCGGCCGTCAGGCGGACGCCGCGCCGCGCGCCGCGAAGGCGCTGGGCGGCTCGCCCAGGGCCTTGCGGAACATGGCCGCGAAGGCGCTCGGACTCTCGTAGCCCAGGTCCAGCGCCACGTCCAGCACCCGCTCGCCGCGCGCCAGCCGCTCCATCGCCGCCAGCAGCCGCGCCTGCTGGCGCCAGCGGCCGAAGGTCATGCCGGTATGGCGCAGGAACAGGCGCTGCACCGTCTTGGGATCCACCCCCAATTCAAGGGCCCAGTCGGCCACGCCGTCCTGCCGCTCCGGATGCCGCACGATGGCGCGGCAGATGCGCGCCAGCCGGGGCTCGGCCGGCTGCGGCAAATGCAGCGGCAGCACCGGCTCCTGGCGCAACTCGTCCAGCAGCAGCATCATCAGGCGGCCGTCGCGCGTGCCCGGCTGCCAATCCAGCGGCACCTCGGTCGCCGCCGCCATCAGCTCGCGCAGCAGCGGCGAGATCGACAGCACGCAGCATTGCGTGGGCAGGTGCGCGGCCGCGCCCGGCTCGACGAACACCGTGCGCATGCGCGGCTCGCCGCTCATGCGGATGCCGTGCGCCACCCAGGCCGGCACCCACACGCCGCGCGTGGGCGGCACCACCCAGATGCCCGCCTCGGTCTCCACCACCATCACGCCCGAAATCGCGTAGAGCAGCTGCGCGCGGCGATGACGATGGCGGCGCACGCGGTGGCCGTCCTCGTAGTCCACCGCCAGTCCGGCCACGGGCCGCGCCGAGGCTTCGTAGGGGAACAGGTCCAGGTTCGCGGGCGTGCGCGGACCGTTGCGTGGCGCGTCGCCGGCACCGCTGGCGGCGGCGCGACTGCGCGCCGGCGCGGCGCTGGCGGCCGGCGGGGGGATGTCCGTTTTTCGACGATTCATGGATGGATGCCGTTGAACACCCCATTCTAGGCGTTCAGGCCCGCAAGCCCAGCAAAGCCTCGCGCAAGTGCCGCAGCCCGCGGCTGAGCGGCTTGTCGCCGCGCATGACGATGGCCAGCGTGCGCGCCAGGCGCGGTGCCAATGGCAACACGGTCAGCGCGTCGCGCCGGCCCGCGCCCGACACCGCCAGCCTGGGCAGCACGGCGCAGCCCAGGCCGGCGGCCACGATCTCCTTCATGGCCTCGGTGCTGCCCAGCTCCATCACCGGCTTGGCCGCCAGGCCGGCCTCCTCGAACCAGTCATCCACCAGCCGCCGCGTGCGTGCGCCCGGCTCGAACAGCACCAGCGGCAGCGCCGCCAGCGCCTGCGGCGTGGCGCTGGCCGGAATCGCGATCGGTCCGCGCGCCGGGAAGATCGCCACGAACTCGTCCTCCAGCAGCGGCTCGACCTGGAACATGCGGCCCGGCGCCGGCATCGTCACCAGGCCGATATCCAGCGTGTTGTTCTCCAGCCCGCGCAGCATGTCGGCCGTGTTGCCCGTGCTGGCCACGACCTCCAGCGCCGGGAAGCGCCGCCGCAGGTCCGCCAGCAGCGGCGGCAGCAGGTAGGTGCAAGCGGTGGCGCCCGTGCCCAGCCGCAACCGGCCGCTGACCTGCGAGGCATGCGCCGTCATGGCCTGCTCGGCCTGGGCCAGCGTCGCGTCGATGGCGCGGATGTGCGTGAGCAGTTCCAGCCCGGCCGCCGTCGGACGGGCGCGCCGGCCGACGCGCTCGACCAGCTTCAGCCCGTAGCGCCGCTCCAGCTGCCGCACCTGCAGGCTGACCGCCGGCTGCGTCACGCCGTTGCGCTCGGCGGCGGCGGAAAAGCTGCCCAGTTCCGCCACCTGCGCGAACATGCGCAAATGATCCAGGTTCAATCCACGCATGATCCCAAATCCAAAATTTTTCTTATGTAATTCATAATAGACCAAAGCTTTATTAATAGGTCTGCTTGCCTCACACTGACGGCTTATGGATTGCGCCGTCGGCCCGGATGCCGGCGGTCCTTGATCCGACGGCACTTCCTCCGCCGTTTTTTTATTCCTGCGTCGAGCCCTTCATGCCTGCCCCCGCCCCCGCCATCCTCGTTCGCGACAGCGTCGACGCCGACCTGCCCGCCATCAAGGCCATCTACGCCCATCACGTGCAGCACGGCACGGCCTCCTTCGAGCTGGATCCGCCGTCCATCGAGGAAATGCGCCAGCGCCGCGCCGCCGTGCTGGCCCAGGGCATGCCCTACCTGGCGGCCGAGATCGACGGCGAGGTGGTCGGCTATGCCTACGCCACGCCGTACCGCCCGCGCCCGGCCTACCGCCACACGGTGGAAGACTCGGTCTACGTGAAGACCGGCCGCGGCGGACTCGGCATCGGCGGCAAGCTGCTGGCCGCGCTGGTCGAGCGCTGCGCGGCCGAGGGCTGGCGCCAGATGCTGGCAGTGGTGGGCGACAGCCGCAACGCGGCCTCGCTGGCGCTGCACGCCAGCCAGGGCTTCCATCCCGTGGGCACGCTGCGGTCGGTCGGCCACAAGCATGGCGAATGGCGCGACACGGTGCTGATGCAGCGCGCGCTGGGCGACGGCGACGCCACGCCGCCGGGCCGGCCGTGAGCCCGCCCCGGGACGCGGCCGGCGGCCTGCCTGCCGTCGCTCCCGTCCGTCCGCCGGTCGGCGCCCGGGCCATCGTCTGCCTGGGCCTGTCTCAGCTGATCGGCTGGGGCGTCACCTTCTACCTGATCGGCGCGCTCGGTCCGGCGATCACCGCCGGCCTGGGCTGGAACTCGGCCGCCGTCTATGGCGGCTTCTCGGCCGCCATCGTGACCATGGCGCTGGTTTCGCCCATCGCCGGCGTGGCGGTGGATCGATGGGGCGGCCGCCGCGTGATGCCGGCCGGCGCGCTGCTCTCGGCGCTGGGCTGCGTGGCGCTGGCCTCGGCCCATGCGCTGCCGCACTATTACCTGGCCTGGGCCGTGCTGGGCACGGGCATGCGGCTGAGCCTGTACGACGCGGCCTTCGCCTCGCTGGCCCGCGCCGCCGGGCCGACCGCCCGCCGGCCCATGTCGCAGATCACCCTGTTCGGCGGGCTGGCGTCCACCGTGATGTGGCCGGTCGGGCACCTGCTCGCCGAATGGCTGGGCTGGCGCGGCGCGGTGCTGGCCTATGGCGCGCTGGCGCTGGCGACCGCGCCGCTGTTCCTGGCGCTGCCGCGCCAGCGCTACGCCGCGTCCGCGCCGCAGGCCGGCGCGGCGGCTGGCGGCCTGGCGCGCAGCCAGGGCGAGCGCCGGCTGGCCGGCGCCTTGTACGCGCTGATCGCGATGCTGACGAATTTCCTGGCGGCGGGCAACGCCGCCCATCTGATCTCCATCCTGACCGGCCTGGGACTGGCGGCGGCGGCGGCCGTGGGCGTGGCCGCGCTCTGGGGCGTGGGCCAGTTCTCCGGCCGGCTGGTCGATGTGGCGCTGGGCGGGCGGCTGCATCCGCTGACAATGACGCTGATCGTGTGCCTGCTGCTGCCGCTGTCCTTCGCGCTGGCGCTGGCCTCGGATGGCGACGTGGCCATGCTGGCGGTCTATGCGCTGGCTTACGGCGCCTGCAACGGTCTGCTGACCATCGCGCGCGGCACGCTGCCGCTGGCGCTGTTCGACTACCGCAGCTACGGCGCGGTGGTGGGCGGACTGCTGATCCCCAGCTTCCTGCTGACCGCCGCCGCGCCGGTGGCCTATGCGCAGATGGTCGAGCGTTATGGCGCGCGCGGCGCGATCGGCCTGTCGACCGCACTCGCGGCCGGCATCCTGGCCTGCGCCGCGGTCCTGCGCTGGCGCTTCATCGGCCGGGCCAGGCAAGGCGGCTGAGCCGCGTCACCGCGCGCGCCGGAAACACAGAGCGCCGGAAACACGGAATGCGCGTAATCCCTGGACCGCGCCGGCGCGCAAGCCCCGACGCGTCCGGACGTCAGCCGGCCTGGCGGCCGCCCGCGTCCCACTTGGCCCAGCCGGCCTTGCGCAGCTTGCAGGCCGGGCATTCGCCGCAGCCGTAGCCCCAGTCGTGGCGCGCGCCGCGCTCGCCCAGATAGCAGGTGTGGCTGTCCTCGACCACGATGTCCACCAGCGCGTCGCCGCCCAGCTTGCGGGCCAGCGCCCAGGTCTCGGACTTGTCGATCCACATCAGCGGCGTCTCGATGGTGACGCGCGCGCCCAGGCCCAGGCCCAGCGCCACCTGTTGCGCCTTGATGGTGTCGTCGCGGCAATCGGGATAGCCGGAAAAATCGGTTTCGCACATGCCGCCCACCAGCACGTCCAGCTGGCGGCGATAGCCCAGCGCGGCGGCCAGCGTCAGGAACAGCAGGTTGCGGCCCGGCACGAAGGTATTGGGCAGGCCATTGGCCTGCATCTCGATGGCGCGGTCGCTGGTCATGGCGGTGTCGCCCACCTGGCCCAGCACTTTCAAGTCCAGCAGATGGTCCTCGCCCAGGCGCGGCGCCCAGTCGGGAAAGCGGTCGCGGATGCGGGCCAGCACGGTCAGGCGCGCGTCCAGCTCGATACGGTGGCGCTGGCCGTAGTCGAACGCCACGGTTTCCACATGCGCATAGCGCTCCAGCGCCCAGGCCAGACAGGTGGTGGAATCCTGCCCGCCGGAAAACAGCACGAGCGCGCGACGTTGATGGTTTTGCATAAAGGGGGTTTATCGAATTACGAAGGGATCAGTCGCACTTTAACGCAGCGCCCGGCGTTTCCCGTAAGGATCGCTGCGTAAAATCGAAGCGCTTTTCCTTTCTGGTGTTGTTGCTCCACGCGTTTTTCGTCGCCGGGCCATCCCAAGACGAAAACCGCCGCCCCGCCGGGGCGGCAGGCGCACATGGCGCGCGGCGTGGAGCCCCGATCCCCCTCCCTGTTCCATCCACCCCGTCCGACGGATACCCGCCCGATGAATGCCAGCAGCAGCCGCCCGCAGTCCGATTCCGCTGAACCCTTGCGTCACGATATCCGGCTGTTGGGCCGGCTGTTGGGGACAGTCATCGCGGAATGCGAGGGCAAGCGGGTGTTCGACACCATCGAGACGCTGCGCCGCACCGCGGTGAAGTTCCGCCGCGAGGGCAACGACGCCGACGGCAAGCTGCTGCAGGAGCGCGTCAAGCGATTGCAGGGCAGCGACCCGAACTCGGTGGCGCGCGCCTTCAGCTACTTCCTGCACCTGTCCAACATCGCCGAGGACCGCGACCAGAACCGCCGCCAGCGCGCCCGCGCCCTGGCCGACCCGGCGCCGTCGCGCGGCAGCCTGCGCGAGACCGTGCAGACGCTGGGCCGCCACGGCGTCGGTCCGGCCCGCATCCGCCGCCTGCTGGCCGAGGCCTGCGTGATGCCGGTGCTGACCGCCCACCCCACCGAAGTGCAGCGCAAGAGCACGCTGGACGAACACCGCGAGATCGCCCAGGCGCTGGCCCACCGCGACGCCACGCTCACCCCCGAGGAGCTGGCCGAGATCGACGCCACGCTGCTGGGCCGCGTGGCCACGCTGTGGCAGACCCGCATGCTGCGCTACACCCGCCTGACGGTGGCCGACGAGATCGAGAACGCGCTGTCCTATTACCGCAGCACCTTCCTGCAGGCGATTCCGCGCCTGTACGGCGACCTGTCGCGCCTCTTGAACCGCGAATCGGCCAAGCCCTTCGCCGCGCCGCCCCCGCCGCTGGAGCCGTTCCTGCGCATGGGCAGCTGGATCGGCGGCGACCGCGACGGCAATCCCAACGTCGACGCCGGCACGCTGGAACGCGCGCTGCTGCGCCAGGCCACGGTGCTGTTCGAACACTATCTGCAGGAGGTCCACGCGCTGGGCGCGGACCTGTCCATGACCACGCTGCTGATCGCCGCCGACCCGGACCTGCAGGCGCTGGCCGACCATAGCGGCGACGACTCGCCGCACCGCGCCGACGAGCCCTACCGCCGCGCGCTGGTCGGCGTGTACGCCCGCCTGGCCGCCACCGCCCAGGCCCTGACCGGCCAGAACCTGGCCCGCCGCAGCACCGTGGCGGCCCAGGCCTATGACGGCCCCGAGGCCTTCGCCGCCGACCTGGCGCTGGTCGCCAAGTCGCTGGCCGCCCACCACGGCGCGCCCATCGTGCGGCTGCGCCTGGCCGGGCTGCTGCAGGCGGTGGAGGTGTTCGGCTTCCATCTGGCCACGGTGGACCTGCGCCAGAGTTCCGACGTGCACGAGCGCGCGCTGGCCGAGCTGTACACCCGCGCCGGCACCCAACACGAAGGCCAGCCGCTGGACTACCTGGCGCTGGACGAGGACGCGCGCGTGGCGCTGTTGCGCGCCGAGCTGGCGCAGGCGCGCCCGCTGGCCTCGCCCTGGATCGCCTACAGCGAGGACACCACCCGCGAGCTGGCGGTGCTGCGCGCCGCCGCGGCCGGCCGGGCGCGCTACGGCAAGCAGGCCGTGCGCCAGACCATCGTGTCCCACACCGAGACGCTGAGCGACCTGCTGGAAGTGATGGTGCTGCAGAAGGAAGCCGGCCTGATCGCGCCGGCCGGCGCGCCGATCCAGGACGACGACGGCCTCATGGTGGTGCCGCTGTTCGAGACCATCCCCGACCTGCAGCGCGGCGCGGCCATCATGGCGGCCTGGCTCGACCTGCCCGAGATCCGCGAACGCGTGAAGCGCGCGCAGCACGGCGCGCAGGAAGTCATGCTGGGCTATTCCGACAGCAACAAGGACGGCGGTTTCCTGACCTCGAACTGGTCGCTGTACCAGGCCGAGCGCGAGCTGGTGGACGTGTTCTCCGCGCGCCATGTGCGCCTGCGCCTGTTCCACGGCCGCGGCGGTTCGGTGGGACGCGGCGGCGGCTCCAGCTTCGACGCCATCCTGGCCCAGCCGCCGGGCACGGTGGCCGGCCAGCTGCGCCTGACCGAGCAGGGCGAAGTGATCCAGAGCAAGTACAAGGACGCCGAGATCGGCCGCTGGCACCTTGAGCTGCTGGTCGCGGCCACGCTCGAATCCAGCCTGGCGCCGCGCGCCGAGGCCGCCAGCGCCGAAGACGCGCACATGGCGCGCCACGGCCAGGCCATGTCCTTCATGTCCGAGACCGCGCAGCGCACCTATCGCGGCCTGGTCTACGAAACGCCGGGCTTCGCCGAATACTTCTTCGCGTCCACGCCCATCAGCGAAATCGCCGGCCTGAACATCGGCTCGCGCCCGGCCTCGCGCAAGAAGGGCCAGCGCATCGAGGACCTGCGCGCCATACCCTGGGGCTTCTCTTGGGCGCAATGCCGGCTGATGCTGACCGGCTGGTACGGCATGGGCTCGGCCATCGAGGCCTATCTGGAAACCGGCGCGCCGGGCGCCCCCGCCTCGCGCCGCGCGCGGCTGGCGCAGCTGCGCGAGATGGCGCGCGAGTGGCCGGCCTTCCGCACACTGCTGTCGAACATGGAAATGGTGCTGGCCAAGTCCGACCTGGCCATCGCCGCGCGCTACGCCCAGCTGGTGCCCAAGCGGGCGCTGCGCGAGCGCATCTTCGGCGCCATCAGCGCCGAGCACGGCCGCACGCTGGCCATGCTCAAGCTGCTGACCCAGCGCGAGCTGCTGGCCGACAATCCCATGCTGCAGGCCTCGCTGCGCGAACGCTTCGCCTACATCGATCCGCTGAACTACCTGCAGATCGAACTGATCCGCCGCCACCGCGCCGCCCAGCGCGAACCGGACGCGGCCGTGGACGAACGCGTGCAGCGCGCCATCCACCTGACCATCAACGGCATCGCGGCGGGGCTGCGCAACTCGGGTTGAGGCTCGCGCCCCTCGGCGGGCCCGCCTTCCGCGCGGCGGCGCCGGCATTGCCGGAGCCGCCACTCGCGCTATAGAATGAGGATTATTCTCATTTTCAGCGCAAGGCCCTCGGCGCCGCCGCGCCGGAGGCATCCCCATGTCGGTCCAAGAATCCGCCCTGCCGCGCCAGGGCATCGAAGGCCTGTATGCCGAACACCACGGCTGGCTGCGCGGCTGGTTGCGCAGCCGGCTGGGCAATGCCTTCGACGCCGCCGACCTGGCGCACGACACCTACCTTCGCATCCTGAGCAGCGGCCGCATGCCCGAGCCGCAGCAATCGCGCCAGCACCTGGCGCAGATCGCCAAGGGACTGGTGATCGACCTGTACCGCCGCCGCCAGATCGAGGCCGCCTACCTGGAAGCGCTGGCCCGGCTGCCGCAGCCGCTGGCGCCGTCCGCCGAGGATTGCGCGCTGGCGGTGCAGGCCCTGGTCGATATCGACGCCGTGCTGAACGGCCTGCCGCCCAAGGCGCGCGAGGCCCTGCTGCTGTGCAAGCTGGACGGCCTGAGCTACCGCGACATCGCCGCGCGCCTGCGCGTCTCGGTCTCGTCGGTGGAAAAGTACGTGGCGACCGCCCTGCTGGCCTGCTGTCAGGCCCAGCTGGCGCTGCCGCGCGACTAGCCGGCCATGCCCGCCGCCACGCTTGCTGTCGATCCCGCCATCGCCCGGCGCGCCGCCGAATGGATGGCCCGCCTGTGGTCGGATGACGCCAGCGAGCAGGACCGCGCCGACTGCGCGCGCTGGCGGGCGCAGCATCCCGATCATGAACGGGCCTGGCAAACCCTGTTGGCGTTCGAGGACAAGCTGGCGGGCGTGCAGCCGCAGGCGGGCGGCCATGCCTTGCGCCGCGCCGTATCCGGCACGGGACGGCGCCGCGCCATGCGCATGCTGGGGCTGGGCGCGCTGCTGGCGGGTTCCGGCTATGCCCTGCGCGGCACCGACGCCTGGCGCGGCGTCACGGCCGACTACCACAGCGGCACCGGGGAAATCCGCGCGCTGACGCTATCCGACGGTACGCGCCTCACGCTGTCCACCGGCACGGCGATCGACCTGCGCTTTGACGCGAACGAGCGCCTGGTGGTGCTGCTGGCGGGTGAAATCCTGGTCGCCACCGCGCCCGATCCCGCCGCCACGCCGAGGCCGTTCCGGGTGCGCAGCCGGCACGGCACCGTGCAGGCGCTGGGTACGCGCTTCACGGTCCGCGAATACGACGAGGATGCGCGCGTGGCGGTGTTCGAGGGAGCGGTTGAAATCCGCCCCGCCGGCGCGCCCGACGCCGCCATCCGCCTGGATGCGGGCCAGGGCTCGCGCTTTTCCCGCCACCGGGCCGACACGCCCGCCCCTGTCAGCGAGGACGCGGCATCCTGGAGCCAAGGCGTGCTGGTGGCCGACGCCTGGCGGCTGGACGACTTCCTGGCCGAGCTGGGCCGCTACCGGCCCGGCCTGCTGCGCTGCGACCCCGCCGTCGCGGACCTGCGCGTGAGCGGCGTCTTCCCGCTGCGCGATACCGACCGGGCGCTGCACAACCTGGAACGCGGCCTGCCCGTGACCGTGGTGTATCGGACGCGCTACTGGGTGACGCTGCGGCCGGCGGACTGAACGCGGCGGTTACAAAATTTCCGACGACCCGATTGAGGATCCGGCCATCTCGTCCGGGATACAGGGACTTCCCTCCACTTCCCGCACGCAAGCAAGGCACGGAACCATGTCCCCGCTATCTCCTCCCGCCCTTTCCCCCCAGGCCGCCCGGACGCGCCGCAAAGCGCCTCTCTCCCAGGATCTGGCGCGGGCCGCCGCCAGCCTGGCGCTGATCGCCGGCGCCGCGCTCGCCGCCGCGCCCGCGGCGGTCCTCGCCCAAACCACGGAAAGCCGGCGCGGCGTCGCGATCGCCGCCGGCCCGCTGGGCCAGGCGCTGAACGCCTACGCCAGCGCGGCCGGCGTCGAGCTGACCATGGACGCCAGCCTGCTGCAGGGCAAGCGCAGCGCCGGGCTGTCCGGCAGCTACACCGTGGCGGAAGGCTTCGCCGAACTGCTGCGCGGCCAGGGACTGCGCGCCGCGCGCGAAGCGAACGGCAGCTACACGCTCAAGCCCGCGCCGCCGCAGGACGCCGCCTTGCTGGAGCCCGTGACCGTCACCGGCGCCCAGGCGGAAACCGCCGCCGGCCCGTTCCCCGGCTATGCGGCACGCCTTAGCGCCACCGGCACCAAGACCGACACCCCCCTCATCGAAACGCCGCAATCGATCACCGTGATCGGCGCGCAGGAAATCGAAACGCTGAAGTCTCAAAGCATGCAGGACGCGCTGGGCTATGTGGCCGGCGTGAGTCGCGCCGAGGGCATCGACCGGACGACGGACAGCCTGTTCCTGCGGGGTTTTCGCTCGAACCAGGGCAGCTACTACCGCGACGGCTCGCTTTACACCGTGAACATCTACAACGGCAGGCAGGAACCCTACGGCCTGGAACGGATCGAGTTCCTGAAGGGCGCCTCGTCCGTGCTGTATGGCGCGATGCCGCCGGGCGGTGTCATCAATACGGTCAGCAAGCGTCCGACCGTCGAGCCGCTGCGCGAGCTCAATGTGGAAGCGGGCAGCTTCCGGCGCAGGCAGGTGTCCGCCGACTTCGGCGGCGCGCTGGATCAGGACGGCACCTGGTCCTATCGCCTGACCGCGCTCAGGCGCGACAGCGATACCTTCGTCGACCACGTGCCCGACGACCGGACCTACGTCGCGCCGGCCATCAAGTGGCAACCGAACGAGGCGACCTCGCTGACATTGCTGGCCGAATACCAGCAAGACCGGACCGTCTACGTCTATGGCCTGCCGGCGCAGGGTACGGTGCTGCCGAACCCCAACGGCCGCATCCCGCGCAACCGGTACACCGGCGAACCCGGATTGGACGAGTTCAAGATGAAGCGCTATTCGGTCGGCTACCTGTTCGAGCATGCGTTCTCCAGCCAGTTGAAGCTGCGGCACAACCTGCGCTACATCAACGCGAAGAGCGACTATGGCTCCACCGATATCTGGCAACTGATGCCGGACGGACGTCGCACCGCGGACCGCGGTTTCTCCCCGCGCGTGGATCGCTCATCGGCCGTGTCCACCGACACGTCGCTGCAATACCAGGCACGCACGGGCATCGTCGAACACACGCTGCTGGCCGGGCTGGACTATTCCACGCCCAGGCACGAAACCCGGCGCTATCTCCAGACGCTGGACAACCTGGATCTCTATGACCCGGTCTATGGCAGCCCGCTGGGACCCGTCACGCCCAACATCAACTCGTCGACAAAATCCGACACGAAGCGCCTGGGCATCTATCTCCAGGACCAGATGAAGATCGCCGACAAATGGGTCGTGCTGCTGGGCGGCCGCCAGGACTGGGTGCGCGCCAACGAGCGCAATCTGTTCACCGGCGAGCAATACGCGCAAGACGAGAAGAGCAAGGCCTTCACCGGCCGCGCCGGCCTGGTCTACCTGGCCGACAACGGCCTGGCGCCGTTCCTGAGCTACAGCCAGTCCTTCGAGCCGACCACCGGCCAGGACCGCCAGGGCAGCCGCTTCAAGCCCACCGAAGGCGAGCAATACGAAGCCGGCCTGCGCTACCAGCCGGCGGGCTCCGACACCATGCTGTCGGCCGCCGTGTACCAGCTGACGCGCAAGAACCTCACCGTGCCGGACCCCATGGACACGTCGTACCAGATCCAGGCCGGCAAGGCCCGTTCACGCGGGTTGGAGCTGGAAGCGCGCACCCGCGTCGGCCGCAACGCCAACCTGATCGCCGCCTACGCCTACACCGACGCGCGCACGCTCAAGGCCAGCCCCTTGCAGCCCGACGCCGAAGGCCGGCGCCTGGATTCGGTGCCCTTCAATCAGTTCTCGATCTGGGGGGATTACGGGTTCGGCGATTTCGGCCTGCCGGGCCTGCGCGTCGGCGCCGGCCTGCGCTATGTGGGCAGCACCCGCGGCATGGCGCATGGCACGGCGGTCGAGGTGCCGTCCTTCACGCTGCTCGACGCCATGGTCAGCTACACCACGGGACCGTGGCGCTTCGCGCTGAACGCCACCAACCTGGCCGACAAGACCTACATCGGCAGCTGCACCTACGGCTGCTTCTACGGCGAACCCCGCCGCATCATCGGCACCGCCACCTATCGCTGGTAGCGCACGCGGCGGGCCCGGAACGCCGGGTCCGCGTCAGGACGCCGGGCCGCGCGATTCCATCGCGGCCCGCCACGCGCCATTGACCAGGCGCGCGCGGTACACGTTGCCCTGCGCGCTCAGGTTGCCTTCGTAATAGCTGCCGCGAAAGCGGCAATCGGATTCCGACACGCAATCGATCAGGTCCAGGCCGAACAGCAGCGCCGGCTTGCCGCTGGCGCGGTCCACCACCCGTTCGCCGTTCTTGCCGGCGTCGCAGGCCGAGGCGGGCTTGACCCGCGCCTCATCGCGCAGCGCCTCCAGCACGGACTTGGCCGGATCGCGCAGGTTCCAGCCCACGCCAATGCCGACGCAGAAGGCGGCGGCTCCGCCCTGGATCGCCGAGCCGTTGTCCGCGAACATGGCCTGATAGACCGCGGCGCGGGCGCCAGCTGGCGCCGATGCCGTGGGCGGGCGCTTGGCCATCGAACTGGAGCAGCCCGCGAACGTCAGCGCGGCCGCCAGGATGGCGCAACGCCAAGGCATGGATTGATGTGGGGAATGCATGATGCCCTCCTTTCTGTAGTGCCCGGATCCGGCCGAAGCCGGAAGCGGGCTCGCGCGCAGGCCGGGTCCAGCGCGGCCAGGTCCGCAAGCGCCTCAGCTTACACAGCCACGCGGCTCGCTCCAAGAATATTGACCGGCCTGCACGGCCTGCGGTCCGCGCCTGAATGTGCCGGCAAGGACCGGCTTGGTCGCGGCGACCACGGGCGTGAACGATCTGCGGACCGCTCGGCATCTCCTGATCCCGCCTCCAGACTGTCCACTTGATGAACGCTTGAAAAAGCCGATTTGTCCACCTGCCGCCACTTTTAGTACTATCTTCGACAGAAATTCTATATACGCACAAATGTTCGTATATAGAACAAAAGATTTTTCTGGCCGCGCGCACAGGAAGACGCCACGGAAGAGACAGTCCCAGGTTCCGCGCGCGTCCGCCTCACAGCCGGTCGCCAGCAAGGCAGCGAACCATCATGAATACTCCCCTCAAGCATCTGGCCGTGGTCGGCGCGGGCGGCATGGGCAGCGGCATCGCCGCGCTGTTCGCCGCGCGCGGCGCGCAAGTCGTGCTGATCGACCCGGTGGACGGGGCGCTGGACCGGGCCCGCGCCAGCATCGCGCGCCAGCTTGGCGTGTATGCCGCCGGCGGCGAGGGCGAGGCGATGGCGCGCATCCGCATGTCGCCCGACCTGGAAGCGGCCGCCGATTGCGATCTGGTGATCGAGGCGGTGCCGGAAAACCTGGAACTCAAGCGCGGCATTTTCGCGAAGCTGGACGCCATCTGCGCGCCCGGCGCGATCTTCGCCACCAATACCTCCGGCCTGTCGATCAACGCCCTGGCCAGCGCCGTGACGCGCCGCGAACGCTTCGTCGGCACGCACTTCTTCACGCCCGCCGACGTGATCCCGCTGGTGGAAGTGGTGCGCAACGACGACACCTCGGAAGCCACCGTCGCCGCCGTGATGGACGCGCTGCGCGCCGTCGGCAAGCGGCCCGTGCTGGTGCGCCGCGACATCCCCGGCTTCATCGCCAACCGCATCCAGCACGCGCTGGCGCGCGAAGCGATCTCGCTGCTGGAAAAGGGCGTGGCCAGCGCCGAGGACATCGACGAGGTGGTCAAGTGGAGCCTGGGCATCCGCCTGGCGCTGTCGGGTCCGCTGGAACAGCGCGACATGAACGGCATCGACGTGCACCACGCGATCGCCAGCTATCTGTACCAGGATCTGGAAAACCGCCAGGAGCCGTCCGAGCTGCTGCGCGGCAAGGTCGAGCGCGGCGAGCTGGGCGCCAAGAGCGGCCAGGGCTTCTATGCCTGGAGCCCCGAACGCCGCGAACGCGTGCTGCGCGAGAAGAGCGAGGCGCTGGCCGAACTGGCCTCCTGGCTCGAACGCAAGGCCGGCGGCGGCTGACCGCAGCCGCCACGGCCGCACCGAATATCCACATATAAGGCGCAGGGCACCGACCACTGCCGCCACCGGGCCACGAGTCCGACCACACAAAGAAGACCGCTGTCCCGTCGCCAGGCGCATGCGCCCGGCGTTGGAAACGGCACAGAACCACGCCCTACCCGGAGTTTGCTGGAGGCAACATGAATAAATTGGCGTCCTTTTTCACGGAGCTGATGCGCAAGTATCTGCCCGACCCCTTCGTCTTCGCGATCGCGCTGACGCTGCTCACCGTGCTGCTGGCCATCGGCGTCGAGGGCAAGAGCCTGACGGCCATGACCACGGCCTGGGGCAAGGGCTTCTGGAGCCTGCTGGCCTTCACCACGCAGATGGCCGTGATCCTGGCGATGGGCTACGTGCTGGCCACCGCGCCGCAGACCGACCGCCTGCTGGACCGCATCGTCAGCCACGTGCATCAGCCGCGTACCGCCATCATCGTCGCCACGCTGGTCGGCGGCATCGGCAGCTACCTGAACTGGGGCTTCGGCCTGGTGATCGGCGGCGTGGTCGCCAAGAAGCTGGCGCTGAAGGTCAAGGGCGTGCACTACCCGCTGATCATCGCAGCAGCCTATAGCGGCTTCACCATGTACGGCCTGGGCCTGTCGGCCAGCATCCCCGTGCTGGTCGCCACGCCGGGCCATCCGACTTCCGGCCAGATGGGCGTGATCCCGCTGACCGAAACCATTTTCTCGGTACCCATGCTGATCACCAGCCTGGTCATCATCGTGACGCTGCCGCTGCTGAACGCCTGGCTGCATCCCAAGCTGGGCGACAAGGTCGTGGAAGTGGATCCCGCCATCGACCGCGACGCGACGCAGGCCGGCAGCGCCGACGACATGCTGGAAAAGAACACCATCGCCACCCGCCTGAACAACAGCCGCATCCTGAGCCTGCTGATCGGCCTGATGGGCGTGGGCTACGTGGTGCTGCACTTCACGGGCGGCGGTTCGCTGGACCTGAACCTGATCAACTTCATCATCCTGTTCCTGGGCATCATCCTGCTGGGCACGCCGGCCGCCTACGTGGCCAAGCTGACCGAAGGCATCAAGACCATCTCCGGGATCATCCTGCAATACCCGTTCTACGCCGGCATCATGGCCATCATGGCGGCCTCGGGCCTGGTGACCACCATTTCGAAGATCTTCGTCGACGTGGCCACGCCCGAGACGCTGCCCTTCTGGGGCCTGATCAGCTCCTTCGTCATCAACTTCTTCGCGCCGTCCGCCGGCGGCCACTGGGTGATCCAGGGTCCGTTCATGATCGACGCCGCCAAGGAAATCGGCAGCGCGCTGAACCAGACCACCATGGCCGTGATGCTGGGCAACGCCTGGAACGACCTGGTGCAGCCCTTCTGGATCCTGCCGGCGCTGGCGCTGTCCAAGCTCAAGCTGCGCGACGTGATGGGCTACACGGTGATCATGATGTTGTGGGTGGGCGTGATTCACATCGCCGCCGTCCTGCTTTGGGGCTACGCCACGCATTAGGCCCCCCCGTACGCGCTACGCGCGCCCCCCAGGGGGCGTCACCTACAGACCGGCGGAGCCGGATCTGGTGGTGACCCCGCTTGGGGAGGGTGGCTCGAAATGGAAAGGCCGGTTCTTGCGGAGGATAGGCCCGCCCTACGCGCTCACGCGCGCTCCCCAAGGGCGTCACCTACAGACCGGCGGAGCCGGATCTGGTGGTGACCCCGCTTGGGGAGGGTGGCTCAGATTGGAAGGGCTGGTTCTTGCGAAGTACCAAACGGCCCGAGCAGATTGGCGTGATGCGTTTGCGGGATTTTTGAACTGAAGATATGGGAGCGGATATGAGCAAACCACGGGCTTACCTCGTCACCGGCGGCAGCGCCGGGATCGGGGCGGCGATTGTCCGCATGTTGCTGGATGCGGGCCACGCGGTGGTGAACATCGATTACCGGCTGCCGGACGCGCCGCCGGCGGGGCTGGTGTCTTACCAGGCCGACCTGACCGATGAGGCGCGCACGAAGGAAGTGGCGCGCGAGGTGACGGCGGCGTATGACATCGTGGGGCTGGTGAACAACGCGGGCGCGACGCGGCCGGGCACGGCCGACACGGCGACGCTGGAAGACCTGGACTACGTGGTCAACCTGCATCTGCGCACCGCGCTGATCCTGGTGCAGGCGGCGCTGCCGGCCATGCGCGCGGCGGGCTTCGGCCGCATCGTCAACATGTCGTCGCGCGCGGCGCTGGGCAAGCCCGACCGCGTGGTCTATTCGGCCACCAAGGCCGGGCTGGTGGGCCTGACGCGCACGCTGGCCATGGAACTGGGCGGCGACGGCATCACGGTCAACGCCATCGGCCCCGGCCCCATCGCCACGGACCTGTTCACGAAGAGCAATCCGGCGGGCGCGCCGCAGACCGAGCGCATCATCAACAGCATCGTGGTCAAGCGCCTGGGCACGCCCGAGGACGTGGCGCGCGCGGCGATCTTCTTCCTGTCGCCCGACAACGGCTTCGTCACCGGACAGATGCTGTACGTGTGCGGCGGCACCACGCTGGGCGTGGCGCCGATCTGAGTTCCATCATGATGCCCGCCGTCTTCCGCAACCCGACCCGCCCGCGCCGCCTAGCGGCGCAGCAGCGCGTGGTTGATCTGGTCGGCGGCGCGGCGCAGGGGCGGCAGGAAGGCTTCCAGCATCGCCTCGCGCGTGTAGCGGTTGGCGTGGCCGCTGACATTCATGGCCGCGATCACGCGGCCGCTGCGGTCGACGATGGGCACGGCCACCGATTGCAGCCCCGGTTCCAGTTCCTGCGCCACGCAGGCGTAGCCGTCGGCGCGTACGCCGTCCAGCAGGCGCCTGAGTTCCGCCACGTCGGTGACGGTGTGCGGCGTGTAGGCCTGGATCTGGCTCATGGCCAGCACGCGGTCGCGTTCGGCGGCGGGCAGGCCGGCCAGCAGCACGCGGCCCATGGACGTGACCCAGGCCGGCAGGCGACTGCCCACGGCCAGGTTGATGGTCATGACCTTGTGCGTGGACAGGCGCAGGATGTAGACCACGTCGGCGCCTTCCAGCACCGACACGGAACAGGACTCGCGCGTCTGCTCGGCCACTTCCTCCATGTACGGCAGCGCCAGGTTCCACAGCGGCGTGGCGGACAGGTAGGCGTAGCCCAGCTCCAGGATGCGCGGCGTGAGCGCGAACCTGCGGTCCTCGACGGTGACGTAGCCCAGGTGCTCCAGCGTCAGCAGGATGCGGCGCGCGCCGGCGCGCGTCAGGCCGGTCACGGCCGCGACTTCGGACAGCGTCATCTGCGCGCGGTCGGGGCCGAACGCCCGGATCACGGACAGCCCGCGCGCGAAGGATTGCACGTAGCTGTCGCTGGGTTGCTGGGCGTCCTGCTCGGCCATCGGTCTGCTGCCACCTATGAAAATCCTGGGGACGACGCCGTGCCGGCTCGCCTTGACGCTCGCGTCGGCCCCATGAAACGATGTTCTTCAGAAGAACGAATGTTCTATAGAAGAACAAATTATGACATGCCACCTATGAGCGAATACCATGATCTCTAAGCTTGTTGCCAACGCGGCGGCCGCCCTGGCGGACGTACCCGACGGCGCGACCGTCATGATCGGCGGCTTCGGCACGGCCGGCCAGCCGATGGAGCTGATCGACGCGCTGCTCGAACAGGGCGCCAAGGACCTGGTCATCATCAACAACAACGCCGGCAACGGCACCGCCGGCCTGGCCGCGCTGCTGGGCGCGAACCGCGTGCGCAAGATCATCTGCTCGTTCCCGAGGCAGGTGGACTCGCAGATCTTCGACGGCCTGTACCGTAGCGGCAAGATCGAGCTGGAGCTGGTGCCGCAGGGCAACCTGGCCGAACGCATCCGCGCCGCCGGCGCCGGCATCGGCGCCTTCTTCACGCCCACGGGCTACGGCACGCCGCTGGCCGAGGGCAAGGAAACCCGCGAGATCAACGGCCGCCAGTACGTGCTGGAATACCCGCTGCACGCCGACTACGCGCTGATCAAGGCCGAGCGCGGCGACCGCTGGGGCAACCTGGTGTACCGCAAGACCGCGCGCAACTTCGGCCCCATCATGGCCAGCGCGGCGCGCGTGGCCGTGGCGCAGGTGCGCGAGATCGTCGAACTGGGCGAGCTCGATCCCGAGAACGTGGTCACCCCCGGTATCTTCGTGCAACGCGTGGTGCGGGTCGACGCCGCCCCGGCCGCCAAGGAACAGCAATGAGCCAGAACAAACTGAGCCGCGACGAGATCGCCGCGCGCGTCGCCCGCGACATCCCCGAGGGCGCCTACGTGAACCTGGGCATCGGCCTGCCGACCCTGGTCGCCAACCACCTGCCGGCCGACCGCGAAGTCATCCTGCACACCGAGAACGGCATGCTGGGCATGGGCCCGGCGCCGGCCAAGGGCGAAGAGGACTACGACCTGATCAACGCCGGCAAGCAGCCCGTGACCGAGCTGCCCGGCTGCGCCTTCTTCCACCATGCCGATTCCTTCGCCATGATGCGCGGCGGCCATCTGGACATCTGCGTGCTGGGCGCCTTCCAGGTGTCGCAGCACGGCGACCTGGCCAACTGGCACACGGGCGCCCCCGACGCGATTCCCGCGGTGGGCGGCGCGATGGACCTGGCCATCGGCGCCAAGGACGTGTTCGTCATGATGGAACTGCTGACGCGCGAAGGCCAGAGCAAGCTGGTGCAGGCTTGCACCTACCCGCTGACCGGCGTGCGCTGCGTGTCACGCGTGTACACCGACGTGGCGGTGTTCGACATCCGCGCCGACGGCGTCACCGTGACCGACCTGTTCGGCGGCGTCACGCCCGACGAGCTGCTGCGCCTGACCGGCCTGCCGCTGAAGTTCGCGAACTGAACCCGGGCCGGGCCGCTGCGCCCGCGCCCCTTATCGACACCCCGGGCCGCGCCGCGCGGCCCGACCAGGCTCCGCGATGCCGGGGCCGCAACCCGGAGAGTCCATCATGTTGTTCATGGTTCAAATGCAAGTCAATCTGCCCGTCGACATGCCGGCCGAGCGCGCCGACAAGCTCAAGGCCGACGAGAAGGCCCTGGCGCAACAGCTGCAGCGCGACGGCAAGTGGAAGAGCCTGTGGCGCGTGGTCGGCCGCTACGCCAACGTCAGCATCTTCGACGTGGAAAGCAACGACGAGCTGCACACCCTGCTGGCCTCGCTGCCGCTGTTCCCGTACATGGACATCCAGGTGACGGCGCTGGCGCGCCATCCCTCGGCCATCTGAGGCGAGGCCGCCATGCCCTACATCATCGAAACCTTCGACAAGCCCGGCCACCAGGCCGTGCGCCAGCAGCAGCGCGCCGCGCACCTGGAATACCTGGACGCCAACAAGGGCCTGCTGCTGGCCTGCGGCGCCAAGCTGCAGGACGACGGCACGGATGCCGGCGGCGGCCTGTACCTGGTCGACCTGGACACGCGCGAAGCCGCGCAGCAGTTCATCGACGCCGATCCCTTCGCCCAGGCCGGCCTGTTCGAGCGCGTGGCCATCACGCGCTGGCGCAAGGCCTACGTCAACGGCGTCTGCCACCTGTAAGCCCGCCGCCCGCCCGCGCGGCGCGGCCACCCCATGCGCCGGACGGCATCGCCGCCGTCCGGCTTCACCCTCGAGGAACATCCATGTCTTATGCCGATCTCAGCCAGGCCCGGCTGTACTACGTCATCGACGGCCCCGCCGACGCGCCCGTGCTGGTGCTGTCCAATTCGCTGGGCACCTGCGCCGACATGTGGGCGCGCCAGGTGCCTGAGCTGAGCAAGCATTTCCGCGTGCTGCGCTACGACACGCGCGGACACGGCAAGTCCTCGATCCCCGACGGCGAATACCGCTTCGAACAGCTGGCCGGCGACGTCGCCGAACTGCTGGACGGCCTGGGCATTACGCGCGCCCACTTCTGCGGCCTGTCCATGGGCGGCCCCACCGGCATCGCGCTGGCGCTGGCCCGCCCGGAACTGGTCGACGGCCTGATCCTGTGCAACACCGCCGCCCGCATCGGCTCGGCCGAAGGCTGGACCACGCGCATCAACGCCGTGGCTGAACAGACGCTGGAAAAAATGGCGCCGGCCCTGGTCGAGCGCTGGCTGACCGACGGCTACCGCGCCGCCGAGCCGGGCCTGTCGCAGGTGCTGGTGGACATGCTGCGCCGCACGTCGGACGCCGGCTACTCGCGCAACTGCGCCGCGCTGCGCGACGCCGACTACCGCGACCGCGTCGCCGCCATCCGCGCGCGCACGCTGGTCATCTCCAGCACCCACGACCTGGCCGCCACGCCGGCCCAGGGCCGCGAGCTGGCGGCCGCCATCCCCGGCGCGCGCTACGTCGAACTGGACACGTCACACATCTCCAACTGGGAACGGCCCGAGGAATTCAACCGCGCCGTGCTCGGCTTCCTGCTGGCCCAGTGAATCCGGGAGGACACCGCATGCAACGCTGGAAACACCGGCCCGAGGGCTCGAACTGGGGCGACTTCGGCCCCGACGACCAACTCGGCCGCCTCAACCTCATCACCGACGAACAGGTGCTCAAGGGCGCCCGCGAGATCCGCGCCGGCAAGACCTTCTGCCTGTCGCTGCCGCTGGACCTGCCCGGCGGCAACGTGCTCAACCCGCGTCGCCATCCGCCGCAGCTGAGTCCGACGCGGCTGCGCGACACGCCCTACCTGAACTTCCCGCTGCGCAACATCAATCCCGACGCGCTGGACGTGCTGAGCGACGACCAGGTGCTGCTGTCCATGCAGTACTCCACGCAATGGGACGCGCTGGCCCACGTCGGCGCGCTGTTCGACGCCGACGGCGACGGCGTGCCCGAGCTGCGCTACTACAACGGCTATGCCGCCGGCGTGGACGTGATCGGTCCTGCCGACGGCAGCCACGCGGGCTGCGGCTGCGACAGCGGCGGCCCGTCGGCCGCGCTGAAGCTGGGCATCGAGCACCTGGCGCAGAAAGGCATGCAGGGACGCGGCGTGCTGGTCGACCTGGAACGTCATTACGGCACCGGTCGCACGCTGATCGGCCACGCCGAGCTGATGCGCGTGATCGAGGCCGACGGCATCGAGATCGAGCCGGGCGACATGCTGGTGCTGCGCACCGGCTACGCCGAGGCCGTGGTCGCCATGAACGGCCAGCCCGACGCCGATACGCTGCACAGCTACGGCGCCGCGCTGGACGGCACCGACGAGGCGCTGCTGCGGTGGATCACCGACAGCGGCATCGCCGCCATCTGCGCCGACAACTACGCGGTGGAAGCCTATCCCGCGCGCGAGCGCAGCGGTCCGCGAGCCATGCTGCCGCTGCACCACCACTGCCTGTTCAAGCTGGGCCTGCCGCTGGCCGAGCTGTGGTACCTGAAGGACCTGGCCGACTGGCTGCGCGCCAACGGCCGTCACCGCTTCATGCTGACCGCGCCGCCGCTGCGCCTGCCGCACGCCATCGGCTCGCCGGTGACGCCGATCGCCACGGTCTGAGGCGGCGCGTCCTTCCGGCTCGGACACCCGCAAGACAGCGCGCCGGATCGGAATGGACCGCCACAAACACGCCGGGCCGCTTGCGCGGCCCGGTTGCGTTTGAAGCGCAGGCGCTCAGCCCTTCAAGCAGGTGCTCATGAAGGTCTTGCGCTTGTCGCCGGTGAGCTTCTGCTCGCCGGCCTTGGCGTTGCAGTCCTTCATCTTCTGCTGCTGCGGCGTGAGCTGCTTGGCAGGCGCCGGCTGCTCGCCCTTCAGGCAGGCGCTCATGTAGGTCTTGCGATCGTCGCCCTTCTTGCCCTCGGCCGACTTGTTGCAATCGGCCATGCGCTGCTGCTGCGGCGTGGGGGTCTTGGCGGGCTGGGCGGCGGCGGGCGCGGCGGTCTGCGCGAACGCGGCCCCGGCGAAGCAGGCGGAAAGGACTAAGGCCGAAGCCAGCTGGCTGGTACGGGAAAACATGGATTCCTCCCTTTGAGCGCCCGGGACGCCTGTGGGGCGCGGGATCGGGCCGCACGGTCCGCCGGACAAGGCGCCGGCGTGCTCATCATCGGGCAAACACCAGGGCTTCGCAAGAGCGGAAAAAGTTAAAAAACGCTAAGGCGCCAGGGTCGCCGGCCAGCTGTCTGGCAGCTGAAAAACAAGCGCCACGCGTCCGTCTGACCATAGACAAACGCGGCGGGCCCGGACCATCGCCGCGACGCGCCGGCGACGCTAGAATGCCCGCAAGCTGGAGACATTCGGATGCAGCCGCGCCATCCCCTGTCGAATCTGGGTGCAACCCTCGCAACCTGTTACCCATTGCCCCTCGCCACCCGTTGTGCGCCGGGGCGTAAAGGTGTGAGATAGAAGCGCCGCGACACAGCGCGCCTTGCCCGCCGCGGCGAGCCCCGAAAGGAGACGACCATGAAAACCGCCCTAGCCTCCCTTGCCGTGCTGGCCTGCCTGGCCGGCGGCGGCGCGTCGGCGCAAAGCCTGGCCTACGGCGTCACGCTGGGCAACGTGCAGACGGTGCGCGACGCCCAGAACGGCTCCACCATCACCGGCTCGCTCGCCAACCAGTCCGCCCGCCCCATCAACAGCGTCATGCTGACCTTCGTGCTGTACGACGAGCAAAACCGCGAGATCGGCCGAGTGCAGGACGGCGTGACGGGGCCGCTGGCGCCCGGACAGATCCGGCTGGTGCGGGCGGTGACGCCGCTGCCGGCGGCGCGGGTGACGGCGCTGGACGTACAGGCCTGGTAGCCCATGCGTCAATGCGACCCTTTTATTTTGCAGGCATCGGCAACCGCGCCCGCCACGTAGCGCGGCCCCCCAAGCCAGGCCGCGCGGGTCCGGCTCCGCCGGTCCGCAGCGGCGCCCCCTCGGGGGGAGCGCCAAAGGCGCTTCGGGGGGAACCCAACTTATGGGAAAATTCGTGTTGCCGACTCGATGACAGGGGCTTCCGCGCGAAGCCCCTTCTTGCGTCTGTCGGCTCGCCAGTCTCCCTGGCCCAGTTATTAGGATGTGAAAACCATGTTCCCCAAAAGACTCGCCGAAGGCTATCAATCCTTCCTCGACGGCCGCTTCCCCGCCGAGCGTTCGCGCTACCAGAAGCTGGCGGAAACCGGGCAAAACCCGGAAATCCTGATCATTGGCTGCTGCGACTCCCGCGTGGCCCCGGAACTGATTTTCGACGCCGGACCGGGCGAGATGTTCGTGGTGCGCAACGTGGCCAACCTGGTGCCGCCCTGTGACCCGGACACCGAATCGTCCTACCACGGCACCAGCGCCGCCATCGAATTCGCGGTCAACGGCCTGAACGTCAAGCACATCGTGGTGTTGGGCCACGCGTCCTGCGGCGGCGTGCGCGCGTTCTACGACGACGCCAAGCCGCTGAGCCGCGGCGATTTCATCCGCAAGTGGATGACCCAGATCGAGCCCGTGGCCGAAGGCCTGGGCGAATCCACCGGCGACCGCAACGCCGATCTCAAACGCCTGGAACTGGCGGTGATCAAGCAGAGCCTGAACAATCTGCTGACCTTCCCCTTCATCCGCCGCCGCGTCGAAAGCGGCGAGCTGGAACTGCACGGCACCTACTTCGGCGTCGCCACCGGCGTGCTGTTCCTGCTGGACAAGGAAAGCGGCGAATTCCACCCCTGCGTGGAAAACGACGTCACGAAGTAGCCTTCGTGGTCGCGGGCGGCGGCGCCGGACCGGCCCCGCCGCGCCGTGGGGGCAGGCCGCGGCGATCGCGGCGCCTTGCGGCGCGCCTGCCGGGTCCGCCAGTGTTCCCTGTCGATCAGCCCAGGCGCGCCAGTTCGGCGCGCGCATGCGCCGCCGCGTAGAAGTCGTTGATGCGCTCGGTGAGCTGCGCCACGCTCATGCCCTTGGGGCCGGTGTACAGCGTCAGGTCGGTCACGTACTCGCCCGTCTTGCGGTTGTGGCGCGTCACGCCGACCGAGAACGGATGCCTGAGCGGCGGCGGCGTGAAACCCGCCTCGTAGTTCAGCACCAGCGCAACGGAAATGGGCAGGAAGGAGTAGCGGGTCTCATTGACGCTCCAGTCCGAAATGCTGTCCCAGGGCGTCAGGTCGCCGCCGCGCACCCGTATGCCTTCCTCGCACAAGGTATAGCAAGGCTTGCGCGGGCCGAACATCATCCACAGGCTGGACAACAGCGCCAGGCCCAGCAGCGAGAACAGCAGGACTTCCATCGTCGTCAGATGGCGGGAGGACAGCGCGCCATACAGCACTGCGGCGCCCGCGCCGCCGCACAGTATCGGCAGCCCGACGGAATGCGGCGTGATCTCCACGCTGCCGCGTCCGGCCGCCTCCAGCCGCTTCAGCTCGGCGACATACGCGTCGCGGTCCGCTTGCGCATGCGTGGAGAATTCTTGTTCCAGCGAGGATGCGATGTCACTCATGACGTCTCCAGAAGGGATAGGCAATACGAAACCTGCGCGGCGCGGGTTGCCGGCGCTCAAGCCGATACGGCGGATTCCAGCCCCAGCTCGACCAGCAGCGCGGCGTCGCGCGGATCGCGCGCGCGGGCCAGCAACTCGGGCGTGATGGCCACGCCCAGCGCGTCCAGGCGCTGCTTGAGCGGCGGATGGGTGTCCAGCGGATGCGCCTGCTGATCCTGCAGGCGCTCTTGCGGATCGTCCAGGCCATGCTCGGCGACCAGCCGGCGCACCATCTTCAGCACGCCGCCGCGCTCCTCTGCCGGCGCCTGCTGATTGTGCGCCAGCGCCGCGTCCACGATTCGATGCAGCCCGGAAATGCGCAGCAGCGCCAGCGCCGATGATTCCGTGCCGGCGATGCGGCTGCCGAACGCGTCGGCCGCCAGTTCGCGCTCACGGCTCCAGTGATGCATGGCTTCCTCGAAACTCGCGAGGAACCATTTTCCATACAGCGTGATCGGCGCGGCGACCCAGGCGCGCGAGCCGTCGTCCTTCTCGTCGTGCTCGTTGGTGATGGCGAAGATGCTGTCCAGGAAGCTGCGGTAAATGGGCGCGAAACGCAGGCTGTAGCCCGTGTCCTCGCCGGTGAAATGGCCAAGCTCGTGCGCGATCACCGCGGACACCTGGGCACGGTCCAGGAAAGCCATGTAGGGCAAGGGCAGGTACAGCACGCGACCGTCCGGCACCGGCTGGCCGCTGACCAGCGCCACCGGATGCTCGGTGACGAAGAAGCCTTCGTTCAGGCCGACGACGACCGCGTCGGGCGCGCGCGCGTCTGTCCGCTTGGCGATCTCGCGCACAAACTCCCACAGGCGCGGCGCCTGGTGCGGCGCCAGCGACTGGCCCATGAGCAGGATGGGTTCGGATGCGCCCTGGCGTCCGGACAGGCGCAGCGCGCCATACAGCATCTTGAAGCCATACCAGGCCAGCGCCAGCGCGACCATGGCGAGGAACACGCCCAGCTTGACGCCGCCGTCCGACACGCCCGGCCGGCTCAGGATGATGATGGCTTCGAAACTCAACAGGGAGATCAGGCCGCCGAACACCAGCACGGTCTGTGACAGCATGAACTTCGGCAGCCAGCGGCGGCCGTTCTCGAAGGCCTGCATCAGCGCGTCGCGCGACTGCATGGCCTGCGCCGTGGCGCGGCGGATCGCCACCAGCGCCGCGCAGAACGACGCGGTCGCCAGAAGGCCCAGCAACAGCGTCAAGGGCGCCAGCAGCGCCAGCGCGTCATGTACCCACGGGCTGCGCTGGCCGTAGTAACGCAAGGATGTCACCGGCACCGTCGGCAAGGCGTCAACGCGCTGCCATTGCCATAGCGCGATGATTGTCATGGCCATTGGCACGCCAAGGCCTAGGACAAAAACCATGCGGCGTATGCGAGCCGAATACGGCACTACGTCGTTCACGATTCTTATTCATTTTTGTGGCGGTGGCCGAGTATATAGCCCGAACGACGGTGACTATCAACGATTTTGTCTGGGAGATATCTCAATATCTCGTGAATGCTTGAGCAAACAAGAATTCAAAAATAAAAATATCGAATTCTTGCGTTCGATATCGCTATCACGGTCGCGGCGCCCGGAACGGATTCGTTATCGTCAGGTCATCCTCGAGGATCTGCCCGTGGCTCATATCTTCACTGTAAAGCGTACGGCAACCTGCTCCGACCGCCGCCGCAGCGATGCTGGCATCGTAGAAGGACAACCGGCCCTCCTAGCGCGACCGACGCCTGCATGCCCGCCGCCACGCCAGCAGCAGAAGCAGCAGCACCACCAGGACGGCAACGCCGCCCGGCACCAGATACGGCTGGGCCTTCGCCAGCAGCGGCACGGGGCCGCCATCGCGGGACTGCTGCACGTCCGCGGGCGTGACCCGCAGATCCGGATTGCCGTAGCTCGCCAGCACGTAATTGGAAATGTCCGCCACCTGCTGGTTGGTCAGCGGATTGACGTAGGACTTCTGATCGAAGCGCGGCATCAGCACGTGCTGATCGCCGACATTGCGGTCGATGCCGTACAGGATGGTCGCGACCAGGTTGGCCGCCGTGCCCGCGCCGGTAGCCGTGTTGTGGAACAGCGAGGGATAGGCCTGGTTGGCGCTGCCCGCGCCGCTGGACTGGTGACAGCTGGCGCAATAGCCGCTGAACAGCGCGGCGCCGGACTTCAGGCTGGCGGTGGCGGTCTGGCTGTCCATGCCGCGCCGCCGCGCCTCGTCGCTGGCCGCGCGGCCCTGGCCATAGGCGGTCCCGGCCGGGCGCCTGCTGTCCGCCGCGGACTCGGGGCCGACCGGCGGGGTGCTCTTCAGGTAGGCCGCGATCGCCCGAAGGTCCGTCTCGGGCATGTGCTGGAAACTGTTCTCGACCGCCTCGGCCATCATGCCGCCGGCCTGGGCTTTGCCGGCGACGCGACCGGTGCGCAGGTACTGCACCAGTTCGTCCTCCGACCAGCCTCCGATGCCGGCAACAGGATCCGAGCTGATGTTCGGCGCGTACCACGGCCCGACGGGGCCGCCGCCCAGCGCGCGGCCGGCGTCCTCTGCCATGAGCGCGTTGCGCGGCGTATGGCAGCTGCTGCAATGCGCCAGCGCATTGGCCAGATAGGCGCCACGGTTGATCTGCTCGCTCTTGGACGGATCCGGGGCGTAGCGCCGGTTGTCCAGGAATAGCAGGTTCCATCCCAGCATCGAGGCCCGCACGCTGAACGGGAACGGCAGCTGCGTGACCGGAGCGGGCTGGTCCACCGGCGCCACGCCCTTCATGAAATAGGCGTACAGCGCCTTCATGTCCTCGTCGGTGATCAGGGTGTAGGACGTGTAGGGCATGGCCGGATACAGCCGCGCGCCGTCCTTGCGCACGCCCTCGCGCAGCGCGCGGGCAAAATCCGCCTCGCTGTAGTCGCCGATGCCCGCCGTCCTGGACGGCGTAATGTTGCTGGCGTAGATGACGCCCAGCGGACTGTTGATGGGATAGCCGCCGGCATATGGCTTGCCGCCGCCGGCCTGCGTGTGACAGGCCAGGCAGTCGGCGGCGATGGCCAGCGAGCGGCCACGCTCGAGCAGGCGCGCGTCGGCCTCGGCCGGCGCCTGCGCCTGCGCGGCGGCGCCGGCGGCCAGCCCCAGCCACAGCGCCGCGCCCAGGCCCAGGCGCAGCCAGGCGCGCGGGCGCGGGGAACCCGGATCGGAAACGGCATGCGCGGAGCGGGTGGCGGGCATCATGCGGCGGCATCCATCTGTTTGGCGATGGCCGCCGCGGCCTTCAGGCCCAGGGCGGCCATGCTCAAGGTGCTGTTCACCACGCTGGCCGAGGGCATCGCGCCGCCGCCCGGCAGCCAGAGATTGTCGTGGTCGTGCGCGCGGCAGTCGCCGTCCACCACCGAGTCCTTGGGATTGGCGCCCATGATGACGCTGCCCATCATGTGGTTGTTGGCGTTGAGCTGCGTCGTGATGCGGAATTCGGTGGCCTGGAACAGCGTGCCGATATGCCGCAGCTGCGCGTGGGCGGCCTCGGCGCCCTTGCGCACGTAGTCGCCCACGTCGTAGTTGACGTCCGGACAGGGCAGCCCCAGCGGATCCATCCGCGTCTTGCTCAAGGTCAGGCGGTTGTTGGGGTCCGGCAGCGGCTCCAGGCTGATCGACAGGTCCACGCCATGCGCGGCGCGGCGGCGGATCTCGGCATCCAGCGCCTTGCCGGCCAGTCCCATGTCCATGGCGGCCTGCGTGGCCGACGCGACCTGGGTGATGTTGTTCAGGATCATCTTGTTGGCCGAATAGGCCGAACGAAAGGCGCCGTCGCGCGGCCCCACCAGGCAGCTGCTCTGCGCGGGGCCGCGTCCCGGCCAGAGCGGTTCGCTGGCCAGGAAGAAGCAGTGGAAGCCCGAGTGGTCCATGATGTTGCGGCCCACCTGGTCGGACGAGTTGGCGATGCCGGCGGGGTTGCGTTCATTGGCGGCCATGAGCAGCAGGCGCGGGGTTTCCAGCGCGTTGCAGGCCAGCACGAAATGCCGGCCGGTGGCCTTGTGCGATTTGCGCGCCTGGTCGTACCAGTGCACGGCGGTGACGCGGTTGTTCTCGTCCGTGTCGATCTTGTAGACCACGGCCTGCGGCAGCACGATGGCGCCCTTCTCCTCGGCCGCCTGGACATGATGGATGCCGTTGTACATGGCGCCGACCGGACAGATCGGCTGGCAGTTGTTGTTGCCGCAACAGGTGGGACGGCCGCGCCAGGGCCGCGTGCTGCGGCCCTGAGGAATGGGCACCGAGCGATAGCCATGCGGGTTCACCACGTCGGCGAAACGCTGGTCGCCATAGGCCCACGGCACCATGTCCATCGGGTAGGGGCCGCTGCGCTCGACCGGCGATTGCTGCGCGGGATCGTTGGGACCAGCCACGCCCATCTCGTTCTCGGCCTGCAGGTAGTAGGGCTCCAGAGCCTCGTACGAGATCGGCCAGTCGCGGCCCACGCCGTAGGCCGATTGCATGCGCAGGTCCACCGGCAGGTGGCGCCAACAGGATGCCGCCCAATGCCAGGTGGTGCCGCCCACGGTGCGCAGATAGCCCTGTTTGAAGCCGCTGCCGCTGGGGCCGGTCAGGTGGACGTAGTTGTTTTCCGGGAAGTACAGCGGCGCGGGCGCCAGCGGGGACTGTGGATACAGGCCCTGGAAATCGGATCCCAGGCGATTGGCGAAGGGCATGTTGCGCCAGTTTTCCACGGCCTGGGCGCGCTCGATGCGCAGGCCGGCCTCCAGGATCAGCACGGAGTGGCCGCGGGCGCTCAGCTGGTCCGCGATCATCGCGCCCACGACGCCTGAGCCGACGACGACGATGTCCGCGCGCGCATCGCCGTCGGCGGAGAATTCTGCTTGTCTCATAGGGTTGCGCCAGGTGAAGCGATCAGGGGAGGCTCGGGCGGCATGGCCGCCGGATCCGGCGGCGCCGCCGTCCACCAGAGCGGGCCATAGCTGCAATAGGTGGGCACGGTGAGCGCGTCGCGCACGGGCTGGTACATCAGCGCGTCTTCATAGGCGACGACGACGGCGGCCGGCCCGCGCCCCACGGTGCCCGTGTACCAGGCGGCGACGATGTCGCTGGCCAGGTCCTGCAGCCCGGCCTGCCTGGCCGCGGCCATCAGCGCGTCGGCGGTGGGATGGCTGGCCGCCAGCGCGGCCAGCCTGGGCCAGTCGCCGGCCTGGCGCACGCCGGAACGTTCCAGCGCATCGCGCATGCGGCGCGCGGTGACGGGATTCAGGTGGGCGTGGTCGGTCAGCGCGCGCGACAGCGCCAGAAACCCGTCGTCGGCCACGGGCGCGGCCGACGGTTGCGCGGCGGGTTGAGCACAGAGCAGGGAGGGATAGGCGAGCAGTCCGGCTTCAAGCGCGAGGCCGGCCAGGCCCAGCATGAGCGCGCGGCGGCGCGGCAGCGCGGCCTGCGTGTCGGTCTCGGAAGGATCCGGGGCCGGGTTGCCTGAGGAGGGCGATTCCACGGTGATCTGTCCTTTCCAGTAAAACACTGCGGTTTACTTTATCGGATGCACCTGACAGGAAGGTGTACTGTACTCCTCTGCCCCATGGGCAACAATTTTCCATTTTCCGCATTGCCGCGCGGCGGGTTTCATGCCCGGCCGCGCCAAGCCCATATTTCCCGGAGCGTTCCATGGCAAAGATAAGCATCGATTTCGTCTCGGACGTGGCCTGCCCGTGGTGCGCGGTGGGCCTGGGCGGCCTGCTGGCCGCGATCGAGCGGCTGCGCGGCGAGGCCGAGGTCGAACTGCATTTCCGGCCCTTCGAGCTGAACCCCGACATGCCCAAGGGCGGACAGAACACCATCGAGCGCCTGATGGCCAAGTACGGCTACGACCGCGAGCGCATCCAGGCCAACCGCAAGGTGATCAGCGAGCGCGCGGCCGCCGTCGGCATGCCGATGCGCATGGCCGACGACAACCGCTCCTACAACACCTTCGACGCGCATCGGCTGCTGCATTGGGCCGGGCTGCAGGATCCCGCCCTGCAGGTCGCGCTGAAGAAGCGCCTGCTGGCGGTCTATCACGACGACAACCTGGACACGAGCGACGCCGAGGTGCTGGCGCGCGCGGCGGCCGACGCCGGCCTGGACGAGGCTCAGGCGCGCGAGGTGCTGGCGTCCGGCCGCCATGCTGACGAGGTCAGGACCGAGGAAGCGCAATGGCGCGATCGCGGCATCACGTCTGTTCCATCGGTGATTCTCAACGGCAAGTACCTGGTGTCCGGCGGACAGCCGCCAGACGTGTTCGAGCAGGCGCTGCGCCAGGTGGCGCAGGAAGGCTAGCCCCCCGATCCGGGGCTTGCCATCGCGGGGCCCGACATACCGGGATGCGGCGTATCGAGACGCGGCGTGCCGGTCCCAGGGCTCAGACCCGTCCGCCCAGCTGCGCCAGGCCCGGCTTGGCCCCGGCCGGCCCCAGCTTCTCGTAGTTGTTCTTCAGGATGATGCCGGCGTAGTACACATGCTCGCGCATCAGGTCCTCGGCGCGCGCGCCGTCGCGCCCGATGATGGCGTTGACGATGCGGTGGTGGTCGTCGTGCGAGCGCAGGATGATGCCGTGGTCTTCCCACAGGATGATGCGGTCCGACGCATAGGGTATGGCCTGGGCCTGCGTGGCGAAGCGCCTGACCCAGGGATTGCCGGCGGCTTCCAGGATGCTGTTGTGCAGCGTGATGTTCACCTGCTGGTACGGCATGTGGTCATCGGGCAGCAGCACGCCCTTGCCCAGGATGCGATCGCCTTCGTCCAGGCAATTGCGCAGGGTCGCGACCGCGTCGTTCGACAGGCCACGCATGGCTGCCTGGCGACAGGCCAGCCCTTCCAGCGCCGCCCGCACCTCGTAGGCCGCCACGATCTCGCCGATGTCATAGGCCCGCACGGTATAGCCGCGCTTGGGCAGGTGTTCGAGCAGGCCCTCGTTACCCAGGGTCGCCAGGGCGGCGCGCACCGGCGTGCGCGACACGCCCAGCTTCTCGGCCAGCGGGATTTCCTCCAGGCGCGCGCCTGGGCTGAACTTGCCGTGCAGCACCCAGTCCCGCAGCGTGTCGGTCACGTGTTGAGATAGCGTATCCATGCGGCATTGTATACATGAAGAATACATACGTTCCCGCAGCTCGCCTCGCATCAGGGCTTTCCCCAGTCGTTTTCCCAATGAAGACTGATTTCCATCAAAGCGAGATCAGGGAAAGCCCTTATATATGCGCGACCTGCATGTATACATAATCGCAAAAAATTTAAAGCAGCCGTCGCCGTTTCCCAGGCGGGCGGCGCGATCGCCAGGAGACAGCATGTCCAATGTATCCACGCCCGCCGCGGGCGCCGCCTCCCGTCTTGCCCTGGTCACGGGCGGCGGCGGCGGCATCGGCGCCACCATCTGCCAGGAGCTGGCGCAGGCCGGCTACCGGGTCGTGGTGTCGGACGTGGATGCCGGCCGCGCGCGCCGCGTGGCCGACGAACTGGGCGCGCCGCACGATGCGCGCGCCTTCGACGTCAGCGACGAAGCCTCGGTCATGGCGGCCTTCGACGACATCGAGACGCGCCACGGCCCGATCTCGGTGCTGGTCAGCGCCGCCGGCCTGCTGCTGTTCCAGGACAACGGCGAACGCCCGCTGATCAAGGACACCACGCTGGATATCTGGGAACGCAGCTTCGCCGTGAACGCGCGCGGCGTGTTCCTGTGCGGACGCGAATTCCTGCGCCGCCGCGAAGCCGCGCCGGTGCCGCACGGCCGCGTCGTCACCTTCAGCTCGGTGGCCGCGCAGCTGGGCGGCTACCGCTCCAGCGCCTCGTACATCGCCGCCAAGTCCGCCGTGCTGGGCCTGACCAAGGCCATGGCGCGCGAATCCGCGCACCTGGGCATCACCGTCAACGGCATCGCCCCGGGCCTGATCGACACCGACATGCTGCGCAGCACCGTCACCAGCAGCGGCGCGCTCGCCGCCGCCGCGCAAGCCATCCCGCTGGGCCGCATCGGCACCGTGCAGGACGTGGCCGCCGCAGTCCGCTTCCTGGCCTCGGAAGACGCCGCCTACATCACGGGCAGCATCATCGATGTCAACGGCGGCTACCGCATGCAGTAGCAACACCCAGCCGTTCCAAGCAGTCGTTCGAATCCGGCGGCATGTCCGCCCAGTACCCAGCCCAGCGCCAGTCCCGGTCCGCTTCGCACCATGCCCGCCGCACAGGGCAGCATCCGGCGCGGACGGTCCTGACGGCAAAAAAATGATCAGCAACGGGAGACAACCATGAAGACCAGCAGTCGCTTCGCCGCCGCCGCGCTTTGCGCGTGGGCGGTCGCCGCCGGCGCCCAGGCCCAGCAAGAGCCCGGCATCACCGACAAGACCATCAAGATCGGCGTGTTCGCGCCGCTGTCCGGCGCCGGCATGGCCTACGGCTTCGACGTGATGAACGCGGCCAAGATGTATTACGCCAAGATCAACAAGGAAGGCGGCATCCATGGCCGCCAGCTGGAGCTGGTGATCGAAGACGATCGCTGCAATGCCAACGACCTGGTCGCGGCCGTGAAGAAGCTGACCGAACAGGACAAGGTCTTCATGCTGAACGGCGGCTCCTGCTCGGCCGCCGTGGTGGCCGCGCGCGAATACGTCGAGCGCGAGAAGATCCCGCTGCTGATGCTGAACGCCTCGGGCGACGGCGCGCTGTATCCGCCGTCCAAGTACATCTACGGCGCGTTCTCGATCTCGCAGCACGCCGTGGGCGGCTCGATGGTGCAGTTCGCCTCGGAACACCTGAAGGCCAGGAAGGTCGGCTACATCAACCACGATGACGCCTACGGCGGCTGGAACCTGGAGGCCGCGCGCGCCCAGGCCAAGCAGCTGGGCGGCGTGGACCTGCAGGTGCAGTCGGTGAACCCGAACATCACCGACGTGACCGCGCCCATGCTGAAGATCCGCGCGGCCAATCCCGACGTGCTGCTGCTGACCACCTACGCCCGTCCGGCCGCGCTGATCATCAAGAAGGCGCAGGAACTGGGCTGGAACAAGCCCATCGTGCTGGCCGTCAACGGCACCGCCGACCTGAAGCAGCTGGTGGAGAACGTCGGCAACAAGGACGCCTTCAAGAACGTCTACATCCAGGACGTGCTGTCCGACCTGCCCGGCGGCCCCAAGCTGACCTGGGTCTACGACATGTACAAGCAGGCCTATCCCGACCTGGCCGCCAAGCCCGGCCATCCGCAGACCTACATGCCCTACGGCATCCCGCCGGCGATGGCGGTGGTCAACGCGCTCAAGGCCGCGGGTCCGCAGCCCACCCGCGAGAAGGTGCTGGCCGCGCTGGAAACCATGAAGTTCGATTCCGGCGTGATGGCCGGCCCGATCGAGTTCGGCCCGAATGACCGCGCCGCGCAGGAATCGGCCATCTACATCAAGTTTGACGGCACCAGCATGTCGCTGGTCCCGGGCGCCTTCAAGAGCGTCTGGCAGTACCAGCCTTAATCACACGGGCAGCGCCCGCGCGATGGCGCAGCATCGCGC
>NZ_JCBANG010000046.1:0-48176 GCF_059760905.1 Achromobacter sp. 1011811831 | reverse complement strand
GGCCGGGGCTTTGTCATTTCAGCGCGGCGCTCCCGCAATGCCTTGGGGCGCCGCGCGGAGACGGTCACCAGGCATCAAGCCTGGGCCGCGTCCTCGGCGTGGTAGCGTCCGACGCGCTCGACTTCGTTCTTCGAGCCCAGGATCACGCTCACGCGCTGGTGCAGCTGGTCGGGCTTGATGTCGAGGATGCGCTGCGTGCCGTTGATCGATGCGCCGCCGGCCTGCTCGATGAGGAAGCTCATCGGGTTGGCCTCGTACATCAGGCGCAGCTTGCCGGCCTTGCCGGGCTCGCGCGCGTCCCAGGGATACATGAAGATGCCGCCGCGGGTCAGGATGCGATGCACGTCGGCCACCATCGAGGCGATCCAGCGCATGTTGTAGTCCTTGCCCAGCGGACCGGTCTTGCCGGCCAGACAGTCGTCGATGTAGCGCTTGACCGGGGGAGCCCAGTGGCGCATGTTCGACATGTTGATCGCGAATTCCTTGGTGTCCTCGGGCACGCAGATGTCTTCGTGCGTCAGGACCCAGGAACCCATCTCGCGGTCCAGCGTGAAGCCGACCACGCCGTTGCCGATGGTCAGCACCAGCATGGTCTGCGGGCCGTAGACGGCGTAGCCGGCCGCGACCTGTTGCTTGCCGGGCTGCAGGAAGTCGGCTTCGGTCACCGGGGCGCCGGCCACGTGGTGCGGAGCGCGCAGCACCGAGAAGATGGTGCCGATCGACACGTTCACGTCGATGTTCGACGAGCCGTCCAGCGGATCGAACAGCAGCAGGTATTCGCCCTTGGGGTAGCGGTTCGGGATCGGATGGATGGTTTCCATCTCTTCCGAGGCCATGGCCGCGAGGTGGCCGCCCCATTCATTGGCTTCGAGCAGGATCTCGTTGGACAGCACGTCCAGCTTCTTCTGCACTTCGCCCTGGACGTTCTCGCTGTCCAGGCTGCCCAGCACGCCGCCGAGCGCGCCCTTGCTGACCGCGTGGCTGATGGCCTTGCAGGCGCGCGCCACCACTTCGATGAGCAGGCGCACCTCGGGCGCGAGGGCCTGGGCGGAGCGCTGTTGCTCCACCAGGTATTGGGTAAGGGTTTTGCGTTTCAAGAGGGTCTCCCTATGCTGCGAATTCCAAGGCTTTGGATACGATTTCCTGCACGTTGCGCGACAGGCCGTCCTGCGCGCGCACGCGTTGCAATGCTTCTTTCATGGGCGCGCGCAGCGCCGGCACATAGCGCGACCAGTTGTCCAGCGCGCGCGCCAGGCGGGCGGCGATCTCCGGATTGAGCGCGTCCAGCGCCAGCACCTGATCGGCCCAGAACGCGTAGCCCGAGCCGTCCGGGTGATGCATGCCGCGGGCGTTGTTCAGGCAGAACTGGAAGATCAGCGCGCGGGCGCGGTTCGGGTTGCGCAGGGTGAAGGCGGGATGCGCCATCAGTTCGCGCGCGCTCTGCACCGTGGTCGAGCGGGCCGTGGCCTGCAGCGCGAACCACTTGTCGATCACCAGCTGGTTGTCCTGCCACTTGTCGTAGAAGGCGGCCAGCGCCTGCTGCGGATAGTCGCCCTGGCCGTAGTTGATCAGCGCGGATAGCGCGGCCATGCTGTCGGTCATGTTGTCAGCCGACGCGTACTGGTGCTCGGCCAGGCGCTGGGCGTCCTGGTCGCCGGCGGCCATCAGGTGCGCCAGCGCCAGGTTCTTCAGTGCGCGCTTGCCGGCGGGCTCGGGCGCGGGGCTGTATTCGCCCGGCGTCTGGTTGGCGTCGAAGGCGGCGCGGAACTCGGCGGCCAGCTGGCGGCCCAGTTCGGCGCGCAGGAAGTCCCGGGCCACCGACAACGCCGGGGGATCGACGGCGGCCATGCGTTCGGCCAGCGTCTTTTCCGAGGGCAGGGCCAGTGCGCGGGCGCGGAACGCGGCGTCGATCGCGGGATCGGTCAGCAGCGCGCGCCAGGCGTCGATGAAGGCGGGGTCGGCATGCAGCGTGCGGCCGGCCTGGCGCGCCTCGGCCAGCGCCAGGATCTGGCGCGTGGCCAGTTCCTGGCCGGCTTCCCAGCGCGCGAAGGGGTTGGCGTCGTGGGCCGAGAGCAGGGCCAGCTCGGCGTCGGTCCAGTCATACTCGACGATCACCGGCGCGGAGAAGTCGCGCAGCAGCGACGGCACGGGCGCTTCGGCGATGCCGTCGAAGGTCCATTGCTGGCTTTGCGTGGTCAGCTCCAGCAGCGCGGTATCCGACATCTTGCCGTCATGCTTGAGCGGCAGGGCGCGGCCCTGGGCGTCGAGCAGACCGATGGCGAAGGGGATGTGGTAGGGCGCCTTGGCGTAGTCCGCGCCAGCCTTCCTTTCGACGCCGACGGGCGCGCATTCCTGGCTCAGCGTGACCGTGCAGCGCTGCGCGGCGGCGTCGTGCTCGAGCTTGACCGTCACGCGCGGCGTGCCGGCCTGGCGGTACCAGCGGCGAAACACCGACAGGTCGCGGCCGGGATGCTGGCGCACGTAGACCGACTCCATGGCGGCGACGAAGTCGTCGCAGGTCACGGCCTGGCCGTCATGGCGGCGGAAGTACTCGTCCATGCCGGCGCGAAAGCCCGCCTCGCCCAGCAGCGTGTGCTGCATGCGGATGACCTCGGCGCCCTTTTCGTACACGGTGGCCGTGTAGAAATTGCCGATCTCCTGGTAGCTTTCCGGGCGGATCGGGTGGGCCATGGGGCCGGCGTCTTCCGGGAACTGGGCGGCGCGCAGCGCCACCACATCGTCGATGCGCTTGACCGCGCGGGCGCTGGCGGCGGCGGCCTTGTCCATGCCCTGCGCCATCATGTCGGCGCTGAATTCCTGGTCGCGGAAGACGGTCAGGCCTTCCTTCAGGCTGAGCTGGAACCAGTCGCGGCAGGTGACGCGGTTGCCGGTCCAGTTGTGGAAATACTCGTGGCCGATGACCGACTCGATGCCTTCATAGTTGGCGTCGGTGGCGGTCTGGGCGTCGGCCAGCACATAGGCCGCGTTGAAGATGTTCAGGCCCTTGTTCTCCATCGCCCCCATGTTGAAGTCGTGCACGGCCACGACCATGAAGCGGTCCAGGTCCAGCTCCAGCCCGAAGCGGGTTTCGTCCCAGCGCAGCGCGCGCACCAGCGAATCCAGGGCCCATTCGGTCTTGTCTTCCGAGCCGGGATCGCTGTAGACCTGCAGCAGCACGTCGCGGCCGCTGGCGGTGCGCACGGTGGTTTCGCGGTGCGTGAGCTTGCCGGCGACCAGCGCGAACAGGTAGCAGGGCTTGGGGAAGGGATCTTCCCATTCGACTTCGTTGCGGCCGTCGGCCAGCTGGCGCGAGGCCAGCAGGTTGCCGTTGGACAGCAGCATGGGGTAATCGGCGGCCGCCCGAAGCGTCACGCGGTAGCGCGACATCACGTCGGGGCGGTCGGCGAACCAGGTGATGCGGCGAAAGCCCTCGGCCTCGCACTGGGTGAAGAAGTTGCCGCCCGATACGTACAGGCCCATCAGCGTGGAGTTGGCGGCCGGCTTGCAGCGGCTGACGATCTCGACCGTGGCCGTTTCAGGCAGGCTGTACAGCGCCAGGCTGTGCTCGGACAGATGGTAGCGGTCGGCGGGCAGCGGGCTGCCATCGACGCCTACCGACACGAGTTCCAGCTCCTCGCCGTCCAGCACCAGGGCCGCGTCGGCGCTGGCGCCGGGCTTGCGCCGCACTTGCATCACGCAACGCACTTCGGTCGATTCGGGCGCCAGGTCGAAGCCCAGCGAGACTTCCGGAATATCGTAGGGGTAGGGCTGATAATCCTTGCGGTATACGGTTACGGGCGTGTCAGTGCGCATGGGATCCCAGTCCTTTGTGAACAAGCGCCTATTGTAGTGGCTGGGCATGCCCCAAGGGGCGGCGGCCGGCATGGGCTGCCTCGGCAAGGCCTGACCGCGCAAACTTTCGGCGCCTGCCATAGTCCAATGTCAGTATCATGGCGCCGTAGTGCGTAGAGGAGCTGCAAATGTCCGGGACATCGATTTTCAACATGGGTCGCCTGGCCGGCCTTTTCGCTGTGTCGGGGGCCATGCTCCTGAGCGGCTGCGCGGCCCCGACCGTGGCGGCGCGGGTCACCTCATTCCAGCAATGGCCAGCCAGCGTCGAGGGGCAGTCGTACCAGTTCGTGCCGGCCGACGCCTCGCAGACGAATAATCTCGAATACCAGTCGTTCCAGGACATGGTGCGCGCCGGCATAGGCGCCACTGGCCTGGTCGAGGCGCAAGCCGGCGCCAAGCCGCGTTTCGATGTGTCATTCACATATGGCACGTCGCAGACCCAGGTCATGGTTCGCCGTCCGTATGATCCGGGTTTCTACGGCGGTTATGGTTACGGCCCTGGCGGCTATTACGGTCCGCGGCCCTGGGGCGGCGGTTTCGGTTATTGGGGCCCCGATTGGGTGGACGTGCCCATGGTCGTGCAGCGCAATGCCCTGAACCTGCTGATCCGGGACGCTCAGCGGGGCGGCGCCGAGGTCTACCGTTCCAGCGCCTATGTGCTGAGCGACGGCGACAATCTGCTGCGCACCATGCCATATCTGGTTCGCGCGATATTCGACAATTTCCCCGGCAATAACGGCGCTGAACGCGAGATTCAATTCCCCGTGCAGTAAGCAGCCATCGCCAGTAAATACTCAAGATAAAAAAATAGGCGCACCAAAATGGTGCGCCTATTTTAATTTCATACTAAAGAATAGGTTTTCTTATTCTTTGATGAGAAAACTCTCGCGCGCCGCGCCGGCGGCTTCTTCCGCGGCGAGCCAACGGGGGGCCTTGCCTCGACCGCTCCAGGTCTCCCCGGTCTGGGGATGACGGTACTTGGGCGCAACGGCGCGTTTGGCGGCGTTGGCGGGGCGGGCAGCGGCGCCGGTCTTGCGGCGGGCGGCTCCACGAGCGGGTTTCGCGCCAGCGCCAAAGGCGGCGGCGATTTCTTCAGGGGTAATGTCGTACTCGCGCATCGACGTGATGATCGACGAAATCACCGGCTTGCGGCGCTTCGTCTGCAGGACTTCAGCCTTCTTTTGGAGCTTGTTGATTTCCTTCTCGATCTTTGCTTGCAGTGCTGCGTAGGTTTCTCGGGCCATGATTTATTCCTGATTATGGAACTGCTTTATTCGCCGGTGAAGACTTGTTATTTGTTATGCCCCGCATAATACCCAAATTACGTACACATTTCCCGATTTTCAGACTAATTACTTTGTATCAAAAGCGTCCGGATGCCTTCAGCCTTGCGGGTTTCGGCTTAGAACAAGTATTGGGAATACCATTCTCAAATCTAGGACGAATTGAAAAATGACCTGCTTTGATTCAAAGGGCGTGCCAATCGACGGGCCGAATCGTGGCAATGGCTCCTGTTTGTTTCATGTGATGCACAGATGTTGCGCAATCCAGGTTTTGTAATCCCTTGATATGGATGGGGTTTTGTGGGGGGGGCGTCACCCGTTCTTCTTTTGCCGCATCAAGTATGTCCATCGCCACGCCTGCCTTTGCCGAGTGCTGTTCCAGGATGCGCGCTGCATTTGATCTGGGCATTTTCGCTTTGGGCAAAGCGAAAGGAAAAGAGTGGGGGCGGCTGCTGACGGCTTTCTCTTATATGACAGTTATATGACCACTTGTCGGACGACTTTGTAAGCAAATTTATACATGTAAGATGATTGGATGGGCTATGCGCCGGCAGAATAACCGCCCCTGTCCGGTTCAGCGGCGGATAAATAAGCGCGCAAATAAGCGCGCGCGGAATTGCTTAACTGGATAGGGAAATGCCGGGTCAGTCCAGAGCCGTCGCGGGCCTTCCCGTCCATTTGCGCAATTGAGCCGCCATCGCCGCGGCGACCACCGCGCATGCGCGACGCGGGGCGCGACTCGGCGTTACGATAGAGGCTTGAGCGCCATTGCGCAGACGCGCGCCGGCGCCCCGGAAGAACCCAGAGACTCATGAAAATCACCGACCCCGCTATTGCTTCCCTGGCCACCGCCAAATCGCTGCTGCTCGACCCCTGGGGGCTGACCGAGGCGGATATGGCGCGCGCGCTGGGCGAGATCTTCACGCACAAGGTCGATTACGCCGACCTGTATTTCCAATACACCCGCAGCGAAGGCTGGAGCCTGGAAGAGGGCATCGTCAAGACCGGCAGCTTTTCCATCAGCCAGGGCGTGGGCGTGCGCGCCGTGAGCGGCGAGAAAACCGCCTTTGCCTATTCCGATTCGCTGTCGGCCGACGCGCTGCTGTCGTCGGCGCACGCGGTGCGCGGCATTGCCCGCCGCGGCGCCGGCAAGGTCAAGGTCGCGGCCCAGGTCGAGGCCGAACACGGCCGCAGCCTGTATGCCGACATCGATCCGGTCGCGACCCTCAGCGCTCCCGAAAAGGTCGCGCTACTTGAACGCATCGAACGCATGGCACGGGCGCGCGATCCCCATGTGATCCAGGTCATGGCCGGCCTGGGCGCCGAGTATGACGTGGTGCTGGTGGCGGGCAGCGACGGCCGCCTGGCCGCCGATGTGCGCCCGCTGGTGCGCCTGTCCCTGACCGTCATCGCCGAGCGCAACGGACGCCGCGAAATGGGCCACGCCGGCGGCGGCGGCCGCCTGGGCCTGGCCTATTTCACCGACGAGATGCTGCAAGGCTACGTGGAACGCGCCGTGCACGAGGCGCTGGTCAACCTGGAAGCCCGTCCTGCGCCGGCGGGCGAGATGACGGTGGTGCTGGGATCCGGCTGGCCCGGCATCCTGCTGCACGAAGCCGTGGGCCATGGCCTGGAAGGCGACTTCAACCGCAAGGGTTCCAGCGTGTTCTCGGGCCGCATCGGCGAGCGCGTCGCCTCCAAGGGCGTGACCGTGATCGACGACGGCACCATCCCCGACCGTCGCGGCTCGCTCAACATCGACGACGAGGGCAACGCCACCCAGCGCAACGTGCTGATCGAGGACGGCATCCTGCGCGGCTACATGCAGGACACGCTGAACGCGCGCCTGATGAAGACCGCCGCCACCGGCAACGGCCGCCGCGAATCCTTCGCGCACCTGCCCATGCCGCGCATGACCAATACCTACATGCTGGCGGGCGAGACCCCGCCCGAGGAAATCGTGTCCTCGGTCAAGCGCGGCCTGTACGCGGTGAATTTCGGCGGCGGCCAGGTCGACATTACCAACGGCAAGTTCGTGTTCTCGGCCTCCGAGGCCTACATGATCGAGAACGGCAAGATCACCTACCCGGTCAAGGGCGCCACCCTGATCGGCAACGGTCCGGACGCCATGAACCGCGTCACGCTGATCGGCAACGACATGAAGCTGGACTCGGGCGTCGGCACCTGCGGCAAGGATGGCCAGAGCGTGCCGGTGGGCGTGGGCATGCCCACGGTCCGCATGGAAGGCCTGACGGTGGGCGGCACGGCCTGAGCCGGATCGGGCCGGCGGGGCAGGGCGCGCGCCCGGTCCCGCCGCGGGTTGCCGCGCCGCTTGATTGCCGTCATGGCTGGCGGTTCCGTCCCGATAAACCCGCGTGACGGTCAAAAAAAATTGTGCTAGAGTCGTTTCCCATGAAATTCGCGTCCCCCGCCTTTTACTTTTATTTTTATGGTTTTCTGAAGCCGCTGGCGGAGGAAGGGACGCGCTCAATCTGAAGTTTGGAAAGAATCCCCCGAAAAAGCCGCCAGCGAACTGGCGGCTTTTTTTGCGCCGCCAGGTCCGGAAAACCCCCGCGGGAATCGTCCCTCGGGACGCATCCAGAGGGAACCATCCCGTGGCGGGCAACCCAGGAGCAGTACCGTGTCACACAATACCGATGACCTTCGCATCCGAGAAATCAAAGAGCTGAATCCGCCGGCGCACGTCATGCGCGAATTCGCCTGCACCAAGGAGGCGTCCGACACCGTGTTCGCCGCCCGGCAGGCCATGCACCGCATCCTGCACGGCATGGACGACCGCATGATCGTCGTGATCGGCCCATGCTCGATCCACGACACGCGCGCCGCCATCGAGTACGCCAAGCGCCTGAAGCCCGTGCGCGACCGCCTGAGCGCCGACCTGGAAATCGTCATGCGCGTGTACTTCGAGAAGCCGCGCACCACGGTGGGCTGGAAGGGGCTGATCAACGATCCCGAGCTGGACGGCAGCTTCGACATCAACAAGGGCGTGCGCGTGGCGCGCGAGCTGCTGCTGGACATCAACACGCTGGGCCTGCCGGCCGGCTGCGAATTCCTGGACATGATCACGCCGCAGTACATCGCCGACCTGGTGTCCTGGGGCGCCATCGGCGCGCGCACCACCGAAAGCCAGGTGCATCGCGAACTCGCTTCGGGGCTGTCGTGTCCGGTCGGGTTCAAGAACGGCACGGACGGCAATGTGAAGATCGCCGTGGACGCGATCAAGGCTGCCTCGCAGCCGCACCATTTCCTGTCCGTCACCAAGGGCGGCCATTCCGCCATCGTGTCGACGGCCGGCAACGAGGACTGTCACGTCATCCTGCGCGGCGGCAAGACGCCCAACTACGACGCGGCCAGCGTTGACGCCGCCTGCCAGGACATGGCCAAGTCCGGCCTGGCCCAGCGCATCATGATCGACGCCAGCCACGCCAACAGCAGCAAGAAGCCCGAGAACCAGCCGCTGGTCGCGGAAGACGTGGCGCGCCAGATGGAAGCGGGCGACGCGCGCCTGGTCGGCATGATGATCGAAAGCCACCTGCTGGGCGGCCGTCAGGACATGGTGCCGGGCACGCCGCTGGTCTACGGCCAGAGCATCACCGATGGCTGCATCGATTGGGATGCGTCGGTGGCCGTGCTGGAACGCCTGGCCCTGGCCGTGCGCGAACGCCGCCGCGTCGCGCTGACGTCCGGCAAATGAGTCCGGGTTGCGCCATGCGCCGGCCTGCCGGCGCATGGCGCGGCGCGCTGCGGCGCAGCATGGGCGGCGGCGTAGAATAGCCGGATCATCGAATCCGGGAATCCGCCAACCATGAACGCCCCCCTGCATGCCGAAACCCTGCGCCGCTCGGTGCCGGCCGCTTGTCTGGAAGCCCTGCGCGCGCGCTTCGGCGATCGCTTCACCGAATCCGCCGCCGTGCGCGAACACCACGGCCGCGACGAATCGCCGTATCCCGTGATGGCGCCGGACGGCGTGGTCTTCGCGCACAGCACCGAGGAAGTGGCCGAGATCGCCAAGCTGTGCAACGAGCACCGCGTGCCGCTGATCCCCTACGGCGCGGGCTCCTCGCTCGAAGGCCACATCCTGGCGATCCAGGGCGGCATCAGTCTGGACCTGTCGCAGATGAACAAGGTGCTGGCCGTCAATGCCGAAGACCTCACCGCCACGGTGCAGGCCGGCGTGCTGCGCAAGCAGCTCAACGAAGAGATCCGTAGCACCGGGCTGTTCTTCCCCATTGATCCGGGCGCCGACGCCAGCCTGGGCGGCATGGCCGCCACGCGCGCCTCCGGCACCAACGCCGTGCGCTACGGCACCATGCGCGAGAACGTCATGTCGCTGACCGTGGTCACCGCCGACGGCCGCATCGTGCGCACTGCCGGCCGCGCCCGCAAGTCCTCGGCCGGCTACGACCTGACGCGCATCTTCGTCGGCAGCGAAGGCACGCTGGGCATCATCACCGAAGTCACCGTGCGCCTGTATCCGCAGCCCGAGGCCGTCTCGGCCGCCGTGTGCAACTTCCCCACGCTGGACGATGCCGTCCAGAGCGTGATCGAGATCATCCAGATGGGCGTGCCGGTGGCGCGCGTGGAATTCATGGACGCGGCCAGCGTGCGCGCCGTCAACCTGCACAGCAAGCTCACGCTGCGCGAGACGCCGCTGCTGGTGTTCGAGTTCCACGGCAGCCCGGCCGGCGTGCAGGAGCAGGCCGAGACCGTGCAGGCCATCACCGCCGAGCACGGCGGCATGGACTTCGAATGGGCCGAGCGCCCCGAGGACCGCAGCCGTCTCTGGACCGCGCGTCACAACGCCTACTTCGCCGGCCTGCAGCTGCGGCCCGGCTGCCGCGCCAGCACCACCGACGTCTGCGTGCCGATCTCGCGCCTGGCCGACTGCGTGCGCGAGACCGTCGATGAACTGGACCGCGCCAGCTTCCCGTACACCATCGTGGGCCACGTGGGCGACGGCAACTTCCACGTGCTGATGCTGCTCGATGCGGATAGCGAGAAGGAATGGCAGGAATCCGAGACCATCAACCACAACCTGGTGCGCCGGGCCATCGCCGCCGACGGCACCTGCACCGGCGAGCATGGCGTGGGCCTGCACAAGATGCAGTTCATGGCCGAGGAACACGGCGACAACGCGCTGGAACTGATGCGCAGCCTCAAGCACGCGTTCGATCCGAACAACATCCTCAATCCCGGGAAGATCGTTTCCTGGTGAGGATGCGCGCCCTGGGCGCGTGAAGAAGAACGGCGGCGCAGCGATGGCCGCCGTTTTTTTTCGCCTGGGCGGAGCTGCTTCCAACGGGTTTGCGCCAGCGCACATTTACCGTCGGTTACGCGCGCGAACGTCGTTTCATGCGGGGCTGCGCTGTCGATGCGGGTAAATCCCGGCCTGCGTCCGCCCAGCGGGCGCGCTATTGTTTCACCCATGAACTCACTGGTCGAAACCGGCCTGGCCCAAGCGCAGCCGCCTTATTCTCCGCAGCAACTGATCGAGGCCCTGTCGGCCGCGTTGCCCGCGCACTGCGTGCTGTTTCGCGAAGAGGACACCCGCCCTTACGAATGCGACGGCCTGTCGCTGTACCGCGCCTTGCCGGCCGTCGTCGCGCTGCCCGAGACCGAGGAGCAGGTGCAGGCCGTGATGCGCATCTGCAAGCGCCTGAATGCGCCGGTGGTGGCGCGCGGCGCCGGCACCGGCCTGTCCGGCGGCGCCATGCCGCACAGCCAGGGCGTGCTGCTGGGCCTGTCCAAGTTCAACCGCATCCGCCGCATCGACCTGGCCAGCGCCACCGCCGTGGTCGAGCCCGGCGTGCGCAACCTGGCGATTTCCGAAGCGGCCGCCCCCTACGGCCTGTACTACGCGCCCGATCCCTCCAGCCAGATCGCCTGTTCCATCGGCGGCAACGTGGCCGAGAATTCCGGCGGCGTGCACTGCCTGAAGTACGGCCTGACCGTGCACAACGTGCTGCGCGCGCGCGTGGTCACCATCGACGGCGACATCGTCGAGCTGGGCTCCGAGGCGCCGGACGCGCCGGGCCTGGATCTGCTGTCGGTGTTCATCGGTTCGGAAGGCATGCTGGGCGTGGTCACCGAGGTGACGGTCAAGCTCATTCCCAAGCCGGCCTGCGCGCAGGTCGTGATGGCCAGCTTCGCCAGCGTCGAGGCGGCCGGCAACGCGGTCACGCAGGTGATCGCGGCCGGCATGATCCCGGCCGGGCTGGAGATGATGGACCGCCGCGCCACGCACATGGTCGAACCCTTCGTGCGCGCCGGCTACGACATGGACGCGCAGGCGATCCTGCTGTGCGAGTCCGACGGCACGCCCGAAGAGGTGGTGCACGAGATCGCGCGCATGGAGGCCGTGTTCCGCGATGCCGGCGCCACCCGCTGCCAGGTATCCGCGTCAGAGGCCGAGCGCCTGAAATTCTGGGCGGGCCGCAAGAACGCGTTCCCCGCCGCGGGGCGCGTGTCGCCCGATTACTACTGCATGGACGGCACCATCCCGCGCCGTCATCTGGCGCGCGTGCTGGGCGCCATCGAACAGATGGAAGACGACTTCGGCCTGCGCTGCGCCAACGTCTTCCATGCTGGCGACGGCAACCTGCACCCGCTGATCCTGTTCGATTCGAATAAACCGGACGAAGTGGAACGGGCCGAGAAGTTCGGCGCCGCCATACTCGAACTGTGCGTGCAGGTTGGAGGAACCGTGACGGGAGAGCACGGCGTAGGAATGGAGAAAATAAATCAAATGTGCGTGCAATTCTCGCGAGAAGAACTCGACGCGTTCCTGGCGGTCAAGCGGGCGTTCGACCCGCCGTGCCTGCTCAACCCTGAAAAAGTCATCCCCACGCTGGCACGCTGCGCCGAATACGGCAAGATGCATGTGCATGGGGGAGAGCTGAGCTTTCCCGATCTCGCCCGTTTCTAGGACGTACCCCGTATGGATTTCGTCCTGTCGGAGTTGTGCGACCAGGTCATGACGGCGCGCGCCGGCCACAAGCCCCTGTTCGTCATGGGCGGCGGCAGCAAATCGTTCTATGGCAACTACCGGCCCGTCACGCCGCAGGACGGGCATTGCCTGCTGGACATGACGCCGTATCGCGGCATCGTCAACTATCACCCGTCCGAACTCGTCGTCACGGTGCGTGCCGGCACGCCGCTGGCCGACCTGGAGGCCGAGCTGGCCGCCCACGGCCAGATGCTGGCCTTCGAGCCGCCGCATTTCGGGCCCGCCGCGACGGTGGGCGGCTGCGTGGCCGCCGGCCTGTCCGGGCCGCGCCGCATGAGCGCGGGCGCCTTGCGTGATTTCGTGCTGGGCGCGCGGCTGCTGGATTCCGATGGGCGCATGCTGTCCTTCGGCGGCGAGGTCATGAAGAACGTGGCCGGCTATGACGTGTCGCGCCTGCTGGCCGGTTCGCACGGCATCTTCGGCGCCATGCTGGAGGTGTCGCTCAAGGTCGTGCCCAGGCCCATGCAGGAAGTGACGCTGGCGCAGCCCGCCACGCAGGCGCGGGCGCTGTCCTGTTTCGCGCAGTGGCGCGGCAAGCCGCTGCCGGTGTCCGCGACCAGCTGGAGCGGCGACGCCGATGGCGGCGAGGGCATGCTGTGCGTGCGCCTGTCCGGCGCGCCGCCCGCGCTGGCCAGCGCGCGGCAACTGATCGGCGGCGACGCGATGGAGCCGGACGCGGCGCACGCCTGGTGGCGCTCGCTGCGGGAGCAGACCCACACCTTCTTCGAACCCGGCAAGCCGTTGTGGCGGCTGGCCCTGCCGCCGACCGCCGCCGCGCTCGACCTCGGTCCGACGCTGTTGGAGTGGGGCGGCGGCCAGCGCTGGCTTTGTGGCAATTACGAGGCGGCCACGCTGCGCGAGCGCGCGGCCAGCCTGGGCGGGCACGCCACGCTGTTCCGGCCGGCGGGCATGTCCGTGCCGCAGGACGGCGTGTTCCATCCGCTGGCGCCGGCCGTGGGCCTGATCACGCGCCGCCTCAAGCAAGAACTCGATCCCGCCGGGCTGTTCAACCCCGGCCGCCTGATCCTGGAGCTGTAGCACGCCATGCAAACCCATCTGGCTTCCTGGGCAAAAGACACCGATCTGGGCAACGAGGCCGACGCCATCCTGCGGCGCTGCGTGCACTGCGGCTTCTGCACGGCCACCTGTCCCACCTATCAGGTCCTGGGCGACGAACTCGACAGCCCGCGCGGGCGCATCTACCTGATCAAGCAGGTGCTGGAAGGCGCCGAGCCCACGCAGTCCACGCAGCAACACCTGGACCGCTGCCTGACCTGCCGCAACTGCGAGACCACCTGCCCGTCGGGCGTGCAGTACGGCCATCTGATCGATATCGGCCGCAAGATCGTCGACGAGCGCGTGCCGCGTTCCTGGGCCGAGCGCACCAAGCGCAAGCTGCTGCGCCAGGCCATGCTGTCGCCGCTGTTCGGTCCCGCGATGCGCCTGGGCCAGGCCGTGCGCGGCGCGCTGCCGCAGGCGTTGCGCCGCAAGGTGCCCGAGCGCCGCGACCCGGGCCGCCTGCCGCAGGTGGCCGGGCACGCGCGCCAGGTGTTGATGCTGGCAGGCTGCGTGCAGCCGTCCATGATGCCCACCATCGACGCCGCCACCATCCGCGTGCTGGATGCGCTGGGCATCGGCGCGCGCATCGCGCCGGGGGCGGGCTGCTGCGGCGCGGTCAGCTTCCACCTGGATGAACAGGATGCGGCGCTGGCGCAGATGCGCGCCAACATCGACGCCTGGTGGCCGTTGGTGCAGGACGGGCGCGTCGAGGCCATCGTGATGAACGCCTCGGGCTGCGGCGCCATGGTGAAGGAATACGCGCATCACCTGCGCAACGATCCGGCCTACGCGCAACGCGCGGCGGACATCGTGGCGCTGGTCAAGGACGTGGCCGAGATCGTCGCGCCGCAGGCGCAAGCGCTGCGCGCGCGCTTGCCGCAAGCGCCGCGCGCGGCCTTTCATCCGCCGTGCACGCTGCAGCACTGGCAGGGTCTGCGGCCGCTGTCGGAGCAGCTGCTGGCGGACCTGGGATTCGAATTGCAGCCGTTCGCCGACAAGCATCTGTGCTGCGGCTCGGCCGGGGCGTACTCGGTGCTGAATCCGGACATCGCGCTGGAGCTGCGCGACCGCAAGCTGTCGGCCATCGCGGCCGGCGGCCCGGACGTGATCCTGTCGGCCAACATCGGCTGCATCGGCCACCTGCAAAGCGGCACCGACACGCCGGTGCGGCATTGGGTCGAGGTGGTGGACGAACTGCTGCGCCAGCCGGCCGACGGCCGGCGCTAGCGGACATATCGCCAGTCGCCAGTTGGCCGGCGCAGGGAAACATGGCCCCCGCCCGGGCCGGCATCGGGCGGGCAGGGGCCGGGTGGCGGCCTACTCGACCGCCTTCACCATCTCTTCGAGCACCTTCTTGGCGTCGCCGAACACCATCATGGTGCGGTCCATGTAGAACAGCTCGTTGTCCAGCCCGGCATAGCCCGAGGCCATCGAGCGCTTGTTCACGATCACCGTGCGCGCCTTGTAGGCTTCCAGGATGGGCATGCCGGCGATCGGCGACTTGGGATCGTTCTTGGCGGCCGGGTTGACCACGTCGTTCGCCCCCAGCACCAGCACCACGTCGGTCTGGGCGAACTCGCTGTTGATGTCCTCCATCTCGAACACCTGGTCGTAAGGCACCTCGGCCTCGGCCAGCAGCACGTTCATGTGGCCGGGCATGCGGCCGGCCACCGGGTGGATGGCGTATTTCACCGTCACGCCGCGCTCGGTCAGCTTCTCGGCCAGTTCCTTCAGCGCATGCTGGGCGCGCGCCACGGCCAGGCCGTAGCCGGGCACGATGGTCACGCTTTCGGCGTTGGTCATGAGGAAGGCCGCGTCGTCCGGGCTGCCCGACTTCACGCTGCGCTGCTGACCGTCGCCCTGCTGCGCGCCGCCGCCCGCCTGCGCGCCGAAGCCGCCCAGGATGACGTTGAAGAACGAGCGGTTCATGGCCTTGCACATGATGTAGGACAGGATCGCGCCCGACGAGCCCACCAGCGAGCCGGCGATGATCAGCATGGGGTTGTTCAGCGAGAAGCCGATGCCCGCCGCCGCCCAGCCCGAGTAGCTGTTCAGCATGGACACCACCACCGGCATGTCCGCGCCCCCGATCGGGATGATGATGAGCACGCCCAGCACGAAGGCGATCAGCGTCATCATGATGAACGGCGTCCATTGCTGCGTCAGCATGAACCACACGCCGGCGGCCAGCATCAGCAGCGCCAGCGCCAGGTTCAGCATGTGCTGGCCGGCGAACACCACCGGCGCGCCCTGGAACAGGCGGAACTTGTACTTGCCCGACAGCTTGCCGAAGGCGATGACCGAACCCGAGAAGGTGATGGCGCCGACGAAGGTGCCGATGAACAACTCGAAGCGGTTGCCCACCGGTAGCGGCATGCCGGCCGGCGCGATGCCGAAGGCCTGCGGCTCGGCCACGACGGCCACGGCGATGGCCACCGCGGCCAGGCCGATCATGCTGTGCATGAAGGCGACCAGCTCGGGCATCTTGGTCATCTCGACGCGCTTGGCCATCAGCGTGCCGATCGAGCCGCCCACCAGCAGGCCCAGCACCACCCAGCCAAGGCCGATGGCGGACGCGCCTTCGCGCGCCAGGCCCACGATCAGGGCGGCGGTGGTCAGCACGGCGATCGCCATGCCGGCCATGCCGAAGGCATTGCCCAGGCGGGACGTGGTGGGGTGGGACAGGCCCTTGAGCGCCTGGATGAAGCAGACCGACGCGACCAGGTAGAGCAGGGTGACGAGGTTCAGCGAGATCATTGCGCGTCCTCCTTGCCCGGCTTCCTGTCCTTCTTCTTGAACATTTCCAGCATGCGGCGCGTCACGAGGAAGCCGCCGAACACGTTGACCGCGGCCAGCGCCACGGCGAACACGCCCATGCCGCGCGCCAGCCCGCCCTCGGTCAGCGCGGCGGCCAGCATGGCGCCGACGATGATGATGGCGGAGATGGCATTGGTCACGGCCATCAGCGGGGTATGCAGCGCGGGGGTGACGTTCCAGACCACGTGGTAGCCGACATAGATGGCCAGCACGAAGATGATGAGATTCATCAGGGTGGGGTTGATCGCTTCCATGCCTAGGTCCTCCGCGTCACGTTGCCGCCTTCGCACACCAGGCAGGCCGCCACGATTTCATCGTCGCGCTGGATTTGCAGCGCGCCGTCCGCATTGATGATGAGCTTCAGGAAATCCTGCAGGTTGCGCGCATACAGCGCGGAGGCGTCGGTCGCCACCATGCCTGGCAGGTTGTTCAGCCCGACCAGTGTCACGCCGTGCTTTTCCACGACCTGGCCGCGCTCGGTCAGCGGGCAGTTGCCGCCGCGCTCGACCGCCAGGTCCACCAGCACCGAACCCGGCTTCATGCCGGCCACGGTCTCGGCGGACACCAGCGTGGGCGCCGGGCGGCCCGGGATCAGCGCGGTGGTGATGATGATGTCGGCCTGCTTGCAGCGCTCGGACACCAGCGCCGCCTGCCGCGCCATCCATGACGGCGGCATGGGGCGGGCATAGCCGCCCACGCCCTGCGCGATCTCGCGTTCCTCGTCGGTTTCGAACGGCACGTCGATGAATTTCGCGCCCAGCGATTCGACCTGCTCGCGCGCGGCGGGACGCACGTCGGAGGCCTCGACCACCGCGCCCAGGCGCTTGGCGGTGGCGATGGCCTGCAGGCCCGCCACGCCGGCGCCCAGCACGACGGCGCGCGCGGCCTTGAGCGTGCCGGCGGCGGTCATCATCATGGGAAAGAGGCGGCCGTAGTAGTGCGCCGCCAGCAGCACGGCCTTGTAGCCGGCCAGATTGGCCTGGGACGACAGCACGTCCAGGCTCTGCGCGCGCGTGATGCGCGGCGCGGCTTCCAGCGCGAAGCCGGTCAGGCCGGCGGCCGCCAGCCGCATCAGGCCTTCGGCGTCGAACGGGTCCAGCATGCCGGCCACCACGGCGCCCGGCTTCATGTGGGGTAGTTCCTCGGCGGAAGGCGCGCGCACCTTCAGCACCAGCCCGGCTCCCAACGCATCCTGGGCCGAGCCCAGGGTCGCGCCGGCGGCCTCGTAGGCCTCGTCCAGATATCGGGCGGCGACGCCCGCCCCGCGTTCCACTACGACAGTATGCTTGCCGGCCGTGTACTTCTTGACGGTTTCCGGTGTTGCTGCGACACGGGTTTCCCCGTCTCGGGTTTCTTTTGGTATCCCGATGTGCATCGACGCCTCTCCTCAGAAGGTTCGCGGATAGTTATACACGGAATACAGAGGGGAAGCCCGCAAGGTTCATTGGGACGAGTCCGAGCCGGGCTTGATAAGGCGCGCAAACGCCGTTTCCTGGGACAGGCGCGGGAATGCGGTCTTGTTGCGAATTCGAAAGACAGAAGCCCCGCGGCGCGGGCCGGGGGGCTTGCGGGACAGGCTCGCGGCGCGAACGCGCGCGTCAAGGGTTACGCCGTCTGCGCGCGCGTCCAGAGGATCAGCGCCGCCGTCAGCTCGCGCAGGTCTGCCTTCAGCCGGCCGTAGCCCGCAGTCGGGCGCAGCGAGACTTCATCCATGTAGAGCTTGCGGTTGATCTCGATCTGCAGGCTATGGCGGCCCTCGGCCGGGCAGCCGAAGGCGCGCACCAGTTCCACGCCCTTGTACGGGTCGTTGACGGTCACGTGGTAGCCGCGCGCGCGCAGCCAGGCCGCGATGAATTCGCGGAAGGCCGGGTCGCTGGTGCTGCCGTCGCGGTCGCCCAGCACGAAATCGGGGTGGACCAGGCCGGGCTGGTCGGTGGCGTAGGCGCCGGCCACGCTGGGCATGGAGTGGCAGTTGATGTGCCAGACCTTGCCGAACTTGCGATGGGCGCCGTCCAGCAGCTGGCGCAGCGCCGCGTGATAGGGCTTCCAGCAGGCCGCGATGCGGTGCTCGACTTCCTCGACCGGGAGCTTGCGGTCGTACAGCGGCGTGCCGTCGTCCAGCATGCGCCAGATCAGGCCCTTGCCCAGGCGGACCTTGGGCGAGGCGTTGACGGCGCCGGGCCAGGGGCGGTCCAGCAGCAGTTCGTCGATCTCGTCGGGCGCGCGGTTGGCGTCGATATAGGCGCGCGGAAAGGTCGCCGCCAGCAGCGGCGCGCCCATGTCCACGGCGTCGCTCCACAGATCGTCAACCCAGGTGTCCTCGGCGGTGCGCAATGCCCCGTAGTCGGCCGCGGCGGCGAAGTCGGGAGGGTAGGCCGTGCCGCTGTGCGGGGAGTCCAGCACGAGCGGGGCCGAGGGATCCGATTCGGGATAGCGGGGAGGAAGGTCCAGCCGGTAGGACAGGGGTTGGGTAAATCGCATAAGGGGTTTCAGGTTCGTTGATCGGAGACCCCCGCGCCCGGCGCGAGACGGGGCGGCGGGGGCCGAAGACCGCAGGCCGTGTGACGGGCTCAGTCGATCTTCACGTTGGCTTCTTTGGCGATGCGCTTGTTCTTGGCGATCTCGGCCGAGATCTGCGCGGCGAATTCGGCCGGGGAGTTGGCGGCGGGCGCGGCGCCCAGCGCTTCGAGCTTGGCCTTGACGTCCGGATCGGCGCTGACCTTGCGCACGGCGGCATTGAGCTTGTCCAGCACCGGCTGAGGCAGCTTGGCCGGCGCGACCAGGCCGAACCAGGAGGCATCGTTCACCGCCGGCAGGCCGGCCTCGGCGAAGGTGGGCACGTCGGGCAGGCTGGCCACGCGCTTGGGCCAGGCCACGGCCAGCGGCACCAGGCGGCCGGATTGCGCGTGCGGCAGCGTCGAGGGCAGGTTGTCGTACAGCACGTCCACCTGGCCGGCCAGCGCGTCGTTCAGCGCCGGACCGACGCCACGGTAGGGCACGTGCATCAGGCTGGTGCCAGAGGCCATCTTGAACAGCTCGCCCATCATGTGCGAGACCGAGCCGTTGCCGGCCGACGCATAGGTCAGCTTGCCGGGTTCGCTCTTGGCCAGTTTGATGAAGTCGGCGATGTTCCTGGCCGGGACTTTCGGGTTGACGGTCATGATGTTGGGCACGGCGGCCAGGTTCGAGACGGGCGTGAAGTCTTTCTCGCCATCGAACGGCAGGTTCGGGTAGATGGCCGGGTTGATGCCGTGCGTGCTGACGGTGGCGATTCCCAAGGTATAGCCGTCCGGCGCGCTGCTGGCAACAAAGGCGCTGCCGATCGAGCCGCCGGCGCCGCCACGGTTTTCCACCACCACGGTCTGGCCCAGTTCCTTGCCGAGCTTGTCGGCGAACAGGCGGCCGACGATGTCGGTGGTGCCGCCGGGCGGGAAGGGCACGATCAGGCGCACGGGCTTGCTGGGATAGGCATCCTGGGTATGGGCGATGCCCGAGGCCAGCGGAGCGGCCAGGGTCGCGGCGGCGACACACAGGCCCAGGACTACGTTACGGCGTTGCATGGTTTCCCCTTGTACAAAATTGGAAGGCGGATGCGAAAACGCATCCGCCAGACAAACGATTCTTTCTTTCGGGGGCGGTTTGCGCAAACGAAAGTTTCTCCGTAATCTATGACTTTTTTTCATGCCTCTTTCCGGAGCGCGTCCCCTTTTTACTGCGGGCCGTGGATCCCGAGGCGACATGCCCCCTGGCGGGCAAGGAGCCCGCGCCGGTCGCGGGAGCTTCACGCATGCGGCGTTTCTGCCCGTCTCTGACCGATTTGCAGGCCTTTGAAGTGGCCGCCCGGCATTCCAGCTTCACCCGCGCCGCCCAGGAGCTTTGCGTCACGCAAGGCGCCGTCAGCAAGCAGGTCAAGCATCTGGAAGCCTTTGTCGGCGTCGAGCTATTCCTGCGCATCAGGCAAGGCCTGGTGCTGACCGAGGCCGGTCGCGCCTACCTGGCCAAGATCCAGGCCGGCCTGGGGCAGATCGAGGCGGCCACGGTGGAACTGATCGCGCACCAGGGGCGCGGCGGCACGCTGAACCTGACCTGTATGCCCACATTCGGCGCGCGCTGGCTGATCCCGCGCCTGACGGCCTTCATGCGCCAGCGCCCGGACATCCACGTCGAATTCCTGCCGCACCGCCAGGGCTACGATTTCTCCACCCCCGAGCTGGACGCCGCCGTGCGCTTCGGCGAGGGGCTTTGGCCCGGCAGCGGCGCTGATTACATCGTGGGCCGGGACATCGTGCCCGTGTACAGCCCCAGGCTGATCCCCGGCGGCTGCGCCGCCCCCGAAGACCTGCTGGCCTATCCGCTCTTGCACCACACGTCCGCGCTGGATGGCTGGCGCGACTGGTTCGAGCAGGCAGGCTGCGATACCCGCCGCAGCCTGGAAGGAGCGCGCTTCGACCAGTACGCGCTGCTGTCGCAGGCCGCCGCCGCCGGTTTCGGCGTGGCGCTGATCCCGCGCTGCCTGGTCGAGGACGAGCTGAGCGACGGCCGGCTGTCGGTCGCCGTGGAGCTGCCGATCCGGGCGCGCATGGGTTACTACCTGTGCTATCCCGAGCAGAAAGCCAGCTTGCCGACGCTGCAGGCATTCCGCGCCTGGCTGATGGAAGTCTCGCGCGCGGCGGAGCCCCGGCCTGAAGAGTCAGCGGATCCCATCGCACTAAAATGATCGCATCATGAGCCAAACATCCACCAAGAAAGGCCGCGTTGTCGTCGGCATGTCCGGCGGGGTCGATTCTTCGGTCACCGCCTGGCTGCTCAAGCAGCAAGGCTACGAGGTCGTCGGCCTGTTCATGAAGAACTGGGAAGACGACGATGATTCCGAATACTGCTCCACCCGCCAGGATCTGCTGGACGCGGCCAGCGTCGCCGATCTGGTCGGCGTGGAATTCGAATACGTCAATTTCGCCGCCGAATACAAGGACCGCGTCTTCGCCGAGTTCCTGCGCGAGTATTCCGCCGGCCGCACGCCCAATCCCGACGTGCTGTGCAACGCCGAGATCAAGTTCAAGGCCTTCCTGGACCATGCCATGGCGCTGGGCGCCGAGCACATCGCCACCGGCCACTACGCGCGCGTGCGCGAGGTGCCGGCGGCAGGCGGCGGCACGGAATTCCAGCTGCTCAAGGCGCTGGACGGATCCAAGGACCAGAGCTACTTCCTGCACCGCCTGAACCAGGCGCAACTGTCGCGCACGCTGTTCCCGCTGGGCGAGATCCACAAGACCGAGGTGCGCCGCATCGCGCACGAGATCGGCCTGCACAACGCGGCCAAGAAGGATTCCACGGGCATCTGCTTCATCGGCGAGCGGCCGTTCCGCGAGTTCCTGAACCGCTACCTGCCGACCGAGCCGGGGCCGATCCTGACGCCGGAAGGCCAGAAGGTGGGCCGCCACGAAGGCCTGTCGTTCTACACGCTGGGCCAGCGCAAGGGCCTGGGCGTGGGCGGCGTGAAAGGCAAGCAGCGCGAGGACGGCACGGCCGAGGCCTGGTACGTGGCGCGCAAGGATCTGGAGCGCAACCGGCTCTATGTGGTGCAGGGACATGACCATCCCTGGCTGCTGTCGAACCGCCTGCAGGCGCAGGATGCCAGCTGGGTGGCGGGCCGCCCGCCCGAGGCGCGCGGCTATGGCGCCAAGACCCGCTACCGCCAGGCCGACGCGGCCTGCCGGCTGGAGGACGCCGCCGACGGACGCTTCGCGCTGGTGTTTCCAGAAGCGCAATGGGCCGTCACGCCGGGCCAGTCCGCCGTGCTGTATGACGGCGATATCTGCCTGGGCGGGGGTATCATTGCCTAGCTGACGGTCGGCCCGCAGAGGCCGGCCCGGCGCGCGGCTTGACCGCGCAACACACCAAGGCCCCCGCGCGGGGCCTTGTTCATGACATCAAAAAGGGGAGAGGGACGTGGATGTGACGATGGTGATCTGCCTGCTGGCGCTGGGCGCGGCGGCGGGCTTCGCGGCGGGCTTGCTGGGCATAGGCGGGGGCATGGTGCTGGTGCCGTTCCTGACCATGCTGTTCAGCTGGAAGGGCATGCCGGCCGACCTGGTGGTGCACGCGGCCATCGCCACGTCCATGACCTCGATCCTGTTCACCTCGATTTCCAGCGTGCGCGCGCACCAGCAGCGCGGCACCATCAAATGGGGCATCGTCGCCGCGATGGCGCCGGGCATCATCATCGGCGGCCTGCTGTCGGGCGGCGCGGTGTTCGCCGCGCTCAGCTCGCACTGGCTGTCGCTGTTCTTCGCGCTGTTCGTGGGCTATTCCGGCTGGAGCATGCTGCGCAACAAGAAACCCAAGCCCAGCCGCCAGATGCCCGGCGTCGCGGGCACCAGCGCGGCCGGCGTGGGCATCGGTTTCCTGTCGGGCCTGGTGGGCGCCGGCGGCGGCTTCCTGTCCGTGCCCTTCATGGTCTGGTGCAACGTGGCCCTGCACAACGCCGTGTCCACCTCGGCGGCGCTGGGCTTTCCCATCGCGCTGGCCAACAGCGCGGGCTACGTGGTGTCGGGCCTGAATGAGTCCGTCTCGCGTCCGGGCATGCTGGGCTATATCTACTGGCCGGCGCTGATCGCGCTGGTCTGCGCCAGCGTGCTGACCGCGCCGCTGGGCGCGCGCATGGCGCATCGCCTGCCGGTGGCCACGCTGAAGAAGGTGTTCGCCTGCCTGCTGTTCGCGCTGTCGGCGTACATGCTGTTCAAGGCGGGGCAGGCGTTCAGCGGCTGAAAGACGAAGGCAAGCCGTATGTGCCCGTGGGGTCGCGCGGAGCCGGCTTTGCCGGTCCGCAGCGACGCCCCCTTGAGGGGGAGCGCGCAGCGCTTCGGGGGTGGGTTCCGCCCTCCGGTCCGCAGCGACGCCCCCTTGAGGGGGGAGCGCGCAGCGCTTCGGGGGTGGGTTAACTCTGGGGTACTGTGTCCACGAAGGATTGGCGCTGCGCCAGCTTGTCGTACAGGCGGGCCAGGTTGGGATGGCCGGTGCGCCAGTCCAGTTCGGCGAAGCGCAGGTCCAGGTAGCCTAGCGCGCAGCCCACGGCGATGTCGGCCAGGCTGTAGTTGATGCCCATGCAGTGGGCATTCTCGCCCAGGCTCTTGTCCATGGCGTCCAGGCTGGCGTGGATCTTGCCGTACTGGCGGTCGATCCATTCCTGGCTGCGTTGCGCTTCGGGGCGCTGCCTTTCCTTGACGATGGTGACGCAGGCGTCCAGCAGGCCGTCGGCGATGGCTTCCCAGCACTTCACGGCCGCGCGGTCGCGTCCCGGTTGCGGGATCAGGCGGGCGACGGGCGAAAGCGTGTCCACGTATTCGACGATGACGCGCGAGTCGAACAGGGCGCCGCCGTCTTCCATGACCAGGCAAGGCACCTTGCCCAGCGGGTTGTACGTTTGGATCTGCGTGTCGGCGGACCAGACGTTTTCGATTTCAAGCCGGTAGTCCAGCTTTTTCTCGGCCATGACGATACGCACTTTGCGCACGTAAGGACTGGTAAGCGAGCCGATCAGTTTCATGGAGTCACAAGCGGAGTCGGAAAGCGGCCGAAGTATAGCAGGCCGCATGACGGCGGCCCGCCGCGGCCGGATGCCAGCCAGTTTGCCACAATGTGGGCGCGTCCCGGATGATAAAATCGCCGGGTTTTCCCCTCTGTCGCTTTTTCCCTCACAGACCATGCAGATCGCCGACCAGCTTAGCCAACTCAACGCCCTTTCGCCATTGGATGGCCGCTACGCATCCCGGGGCGACGCGCTGCGCGGCCTGCTGTCCGAAGCCGGCTTCATGGCCCACCGCGTCGAGGTCGAGGCCGCCTGGCTGGTGGCCCTGTCCGATGCCGGCCTGCCCGAGCTGCCCGCTTTCTCCGAGGCCGCTCGCCAGCGTCTGCGCCAGCTGGTGGAAGGCTTCTCCGAGGCTGACGCCGCCCGCATCAAGGACATCGAGCGCGTCACCAACCACGACGTCAAGGCCGTCGAATACTGGATGAAGGAAAAGGTCGCCGACGACGCCGAACTGGCCCGCGCCGCCGAATTCATCCACTTCGCCTGCACCTCGGAAGACATCAACAACACCTCGCACGCGCTGATGCTGACCCGCGCGCGCGACCAGGTGGTGCTGCCGCGCCTGCGCGAGATCGCCGCCAAGCTCAACGAGATGGCCGTGGCCCAGGCCGACCAGCCCATGCTGTCGCGCACGCACGGCCAGCCGGCCAGCCCGACCACGCTGGGCAAGGAATTCGCCAACGTGGCCGCGCGCCTGAACCGCGCCATCGCCGCCGTCGAGGCCGTCGAGCCGCTCGCCAAGCTCAACGGCGCCACCGGCAACTACAACGCCCACCTGTCGGCCTATCCCGAGATCGACTGGCCCGCGTTCAGCCAGAAGGTGCTGGCCGGCCTGGGCCTGACCCAGAACCGCCACACCATCCAGATCGAGCCGCACGACTGGATGTCGGCGCTGTTCGACGCCGTGGTCCGCGCCAACATCATCGTGCTGGACCTGGACCGCGACATCTGGGGCTACGTGGCCCTGGGCTACTTCAAGCAGCGCCTGAAGGAAGGCGAGGTCGGCTCGTCGACCATGCCGCACAAGGTCAACCCGATCGACTTCGAGAACTCCGAAGGCAACCTGGGCCTGGCCAACGCCGTGCTGCGCCACCTGGCCGACAAGCTGCCGATCTCGCGCTGGCAGCGCGACCTGACCGACTCCACCGTGCTGCGCAACCTGGGCGTGGGCCTGGGTTACTGCCTGGTAGCCTGGGACGCCTGCATGCGCGGCCTGGGCAAGCTGGAAGTGAACGTTGCCGCCATCGACGCCGACATCGACGCCTGCTGGGAAGTCCTGGCCGAGCCGGTGCAGACCGTGATGCGCCGCTATGGCCTGCCCCAGCCCTACGAGCAGCTCAAGGCGCTGACGCGCGGCAAGGGCATCACCGAGCAGGCCCTGCGTGAATTCATCCAGGGCCTGGAACTACCCGAAGAACCCAAGGTCCGACTGCTGGCCATGACGCCGCGATCCTATATCGGTCTGGCGGCGCAGCTGGCGCGCTCGGTCTGATCCGAGTCCGTCCGCCGCGCGCGGGGCGCGCGGCATTCTTGTTTCATTCACGGGAGGTTGTTATGAAGAAGTTGTCCATGCTCGCCGCGCTGGCCTGTATGACCGTGGGCCCGCTGCTGGCGACGTCCGCCCAGGCGCAGTTCGCCAAGCCCGAGGACGCGGTCAAGTACCGCCAGTCGGCGCTGACGCTGATGGCCTCGCACTTCGGCCGCATGACGCCGGTGATCAAGGGCCAGGCGCCTTACGATGCCGCGCAGATCAAGGCCAACGTCGAAGTCCTGAAGACCCTGTCGGCGCTGCCGTGGACGGCCTTCGGCGCGGGCACGGAAGGCGGTGACGCCCGTCCCGAGATCTGGAGCGATGCCGCCGGCTTCAAGCAGAAGCAGCAGGCCTTCCAGGACAACATCGTCAAGCTCTCGGCCGCCGCCGACGCCGGCGACCTGGACAAGCTGCGCGCCGCCTTCGGCGACGTGGGCGCGAGCTGCAAGGCTTGCCACGACTCATACCGCAAGAAGAAGTAAGTCGCCGCGGGCGCAGCGCCCGTGTCGATGCAACGCCCCCGGGCTACGTGCCTCGGGGGCGTTTTTATTGCGCGCCACGTGCAAAGAAAAAGCCGCCCGGACATCCGGGCGGCTTTGTTTTCGCCGTGGCGCCTGAGCGGCTCAGGAGAACGACATGTCGGCGACGATCTCCAGCGAGCGGATCCAGAGCACCAAGCCTGTCACCATGGCCGCCAGCAGCAGCGCGCGCAGCCAGACGGCCGCGCCGTTGTCGGCCGGCGGCGTGCCGGGCGGCACGTCCTTGGCATAGGCCTTGCCGGTGATGATGGCGCGCACCAGGCGCTTGCGGCGCACCAGCGCGTACCAGGCCACGGCCAGCAGGTGCAGCGCGACCAGCCCGATGATGACCCACTCGTTGAGCTTGTGCCAGGACGTCAGCGCGCTGGCGGTGGCTTCGGCGACGTGGCCGTACAGCGGCCCTTGCACCATGATGTCGTCGGTGGTGAACAGGCCGCTGACCGCCTGGAAGCCCAGCACCAGCAGCAGCGCCAGCACCGACAGCGCCCCCAGCGGGTTGTGCCCGGCGGGCGCCGCGGCCCCTTTCAGGTAGCGGGCGACGGCGGCGGGGCCGCGCAGGAACTGGCTGAAACGCGCATAGCGCGGGCCGATGAAGCCCCAGATAAGCCGGAACAGGATCAGCCCCAGCGTCGCGCAGCCGAAGCGTATGTGCCAGTCCATGTAGAGACCGCCAAGCTTGACGGTGACGAACGCGCCCACGATACAGACGACCAGCGCCCAGTGGAACAGACGGGTGGGAAGGTCCCAGATCAGGACGGCTTGGCGGTTGTTCTGCATGGTTGGATCCGCGAGGAAAAATGCTGCTGCGACTGTATCACGCGGAAATCAGGCCGCCGCCCGGGCGGGCGGCGGTGTTTGCGCGGGCTCAGGCCGCGCGGCGGACGGACTCGATGCGATGCACGTGTTCGTGGCGGAAGCGGATGCGCTGGGCGGGCGTCTTCTGCGCCGCGCCGGCCGGCAGGACTTCCGTCGTGTAGGTCGTCATGCCGTCGATGGGCGCGTTGAAGATGACCGCGGCGCGGATCGCCGGGCCGTTGGCCGGTTGCAGGTACACGATGTCGCCGATGTGGATCGGCATGTCGTCCAGCTGCGTGTGGGCCGGGCGTCGGATCAGGTCCGAGGTGGTGAAGCGAGTATTCATATTGGTGTTCTCTTTGAAGTTCTTGTTATGGAAAAAGCGGTGTCCGGCCTGGCCATGGCGCCTTGCGGATTCAATATTCCGCGCCGCGGCGCCGCTGGCCCGATCGCGACGTTTCGCGTCGGATCCCAGGAAAGACACTAAGGCATTGCCATGACGCCTGTATTGCGCCGGATCATGGCGCGCAGGGGCAAGGCGGTTTGCGCGCGCCGGCGCAGTCTCCGGCGGTGCGCGCCCTGGGGCGGGACGCGGCATCCGGCAATGGGCCGGCGGGCGCGTACGCGGCATGGGCGTTGCGGGGCGGCTCGGGCCGTCCCGGTTGGTCCGGGATTGACTCCCAGAATCCCCGAGGGTGGAAAACCGGACTGGCGGTTCTCCGGCGGGGCGCGGAATGCGCCGCGTTGCTGCTGTCGGGCCGGCAACAGGGGGCCGGTCGTCGAGCGCCGTGGCGCCATGTGGCTTGCGCAAGGCTGGGCAAGGGCCGGGCCGGCAAGCGCATGAATGTGCCGCTCAAGGCGGCGGTCGGGCCGAAAGGAACCGGTCTTGGTCCGTTCTTTTCTGGTCCGGAAGATCCCGGCCCGTCGTGCTTGTTCTTCTTTCCGGCATGTCGCGGGCTTTCCGCAGCATGGAGATCCGGGTCTTCGCTCGTCTGCCTGGAACGGATGCAGCCGTCGCCATTGGATGGGCTGTCGATCGTGTTCCGGATCCGGGTTGGCCTTCCGCTGTCGTATGCGTCAAGCCATGTGCTTGCTACTTGCCGTCAGCGGGCAGGGCGCGCCGCAGGTTTTGCGCTGCGAGCTTCGTACTCTGGCCGTTTGCTTTGGATTCAGTGCCCTGAATCCGGTCTTGCCGGTTGCTCGTCGGTTGCCTTTTTTATTTAGAAGAACGTAGGCAACAAACGATCATATCCCAGCTTTCGATAAAAATCAAGGGTTTGGAGCGAGCCGCGGTGAAAGGACCGGACCCGCCCGCTCAATGCGTCGTCGGGCTCGCCTGACGCTGCGCCTCGATGATCAGGCCTTCCAGGCGCGGCGACATGCGCAGCGCCACGTGCGCGGCGGTCGAGCCGTCGGGCAGCGGCTGGGTTTCCAGGGCCAGCCCGATCGCTTCGCCGTCGAAGGCCTCGGGCGCGGCCTTGATCTCGATGTAGCGCGCCAGCAACGCGTCCACCGCCTTCTGTGCGTCCGTCAGTGCTTCCTGTGACAGCCGGCCGTCGCCCAGGTACTGGTTGACCACTCGGGCCAGGTCGTTCATGAAGAACAGCAGGGCGGCCGCGCCGCGGCAATCGGGCTGGGCGAAGCCCCAGTCGGAGGAAGTGTTCGAGCTCATGGGTGAATGCGGGTCGATGTGGCCGCCGGGGCCGGAAGCCGCTGATTGTAGGGGATGCGCGGCTGCCGCCGGTCGGACCGCGCCGTCCGCGCCGGCATGACGCAGTGCTTTGCGGCATACTCTGTGCGCCATGACCGTCCGACCCGCTCTTCTTGCCGATATTCCCGGCCTTGCCGCCATCGAGCGCTCGGCCGCCGCGCGTTTCGCCGGCACGCCCATGCGCTGGGCCGTCGAGGGCGATACCTTGCCCGCGGATGTCCTACGCCAGGCGCAGGCCGCCGGGCTGCTATGGGTGGCCGAGGCCGACGGCCAGCCGGGCGGGTTCGCGCTGGCCGAACCCATGGATGGGTCGCTGTTCCTGCTCGAGATGTCCGTGGCCTTGCCGCAGCAGGGGCGCGGGCTGGGCTCGGCGCTGCTGGCGGCGGTGATCGCACACGCCCGGGATGGCGGCTACGCCTCCGTGTTGCTGACCACCGACCGCGAGCTGTCCTGGAACGGGCCTTACTATCGACGCCGGGGTTTCTTCGAGCTTGAACGCGGGCGCCAGGGACCGGCCCTGCGTTCCCGGCTGGATGAAGAGGCCGCGGCGGGCTTCGATCCCGCGAGGCGGGTGGCGATGGCGCATGACCTGCGGCCATGAGCGGCGCGGGCCTGTGTCATATCGCTTCGATGGCAACAAATTCCGCCTGTCGGCGGCGGCCGGTCGGGGCTTCGGGATAATTGGTGTCATGTAGCGCCGCAGGCCGCGTGGCAAGGCATGAGGCCATGCGCGGCCGCTGGCGGCGCGGATTGCCTGGTTCGGCATGCGGAATAGGAGGGTAGGCATGGCTTGGCTGCGTGTATGCCTGATAGGCCTGGTCGCGGCGTCGGCGCTGCTGCTGGGCGCCTGCGGCAATCGCGAGCCCGAGGCGCGCGCCGCATTCATCGCGTTGCTGCAGAGCCGGAGCGAAGCCGCCGCAGGCGGACCGGTCGCCCTGCCGCCCCTGAGCAAGGAAGAGCGGCAGGCGCTGGGCGATTACACGCAAGCCTACGGCATCATGTCGGACTACCAGGCCGAGTTGCGCAAGGCTGCGCAGCCCTTGCGCGAGGTGTTGGCCACCGAGACGCTGCACTCGGTCGGCGATATCGTCGCGCGCCGCGATGCGCTGACGCTGGCCCGCAAGACGCTGCAGGCCAATGTCGCGGCCGTGCGCGAGGCGCGCGCGCGGGCGGACAAGGTCCGTTCCGGGCTGGAGCTGCCGCCCGATCTGGCGCCGGCCTATGACGGCGTGTACGACGAATCCCTGACCGCCCCCGCCAACGAGCTGCTGGCCGCGGCCGCCACGCTGGATGCCGTGGCGCGCGATGCGCTGGCCATCGCCGATTTCGTGGCGGCGAACGCCGCTGGCATCGAGCTGGCCGACGGCCAGGCGCGCGTGGCCACGCCCTCGCTGCAACAGGCGCTCAACCTGCGCCTGCAAGGCCTGAACGCGCAATCGGACGATCTGGAGCGGGCTCGGGAACAGATCCGCCGGGCGGCGGGGCCGAGCCTGACGGATCCGGCGGCGACGCCCTCGGCCGGGGCGGCGTCGACGCCTGCGACGGGTGCGGTGTCGGCGCCTGCGGCCGGGTCCGCGTCGGCGCCTTCGGCTGGTGCTGTGCCCGCGTCCGGGGCTGTGCCGGCTCCCGTGGCCGGGCCCGTGCCGGCCTCCGAAGCCAGGGCTGTGCCGGCGCCGGCAGCCGCAGCGGCGGGATCGGCGGCAGCGCCTGCGGCGGTTCGGCGCTAGCGCTACCGTGCCCAACCTGACCGGACCGCCGGCGGGCGCTGCGACACCGGCTTTGTACAATGCCTTTCTCGCGGCGCCAGCCGCATCCAGGATCGACCATGAGCCAATCCTCCAGCCTGCACTACCGCGTCTTCCTGCTTCTGCTGGCCGGCGTCACCCTCGCGTTCGCCTGGCTGTTGTGGCCGTTCTACGGCGCGGTGTTCTGGGGCGCCATCCTCGCCATCATCTTCGCGCCGCTGCAGCGACGGCTGAGCGCGCGCCTGGGCGGCCGGCGCAACATGGCCGCGCTGATCACCTTGTTGCTGGTCCTGTTGCTGGTGATCATGCCGGTCGCCTTCATCAGCGGCTCGCTGGTGCGCGAAGGCGCCAATCTCTACCAGAACATCAAGTCCGGGCAGCTGAATTTCGGCGCCTATTTCCAGCAGGCCATGGAGGCGCTGCCGCCATCGGTGCATGACATCCTGGCGCGCTTCGATCTGGCCGACATCCCCAGCCTGCAGGAAAAGCTCAGCGCCGGCGCGATGCAGGTCAGCCAGTTCCTGGCGACGCAGGCGCTGAGCATCGGGCAGGACACCTTCCAGTTCGTGATCAGCTTCGGCATCATGCTGTACCTGCTGTTCTTCCTGCTGCGCGACGGGCCCCGGCTGTCGGCGCGCATCAGCCGCGCCATTCCGCTGAGCGAAACCCACAAGCATCACCTGCTGCTCAAGTTCACCACCGTGGTGCGCGCGACCGTCAAGGGCAATATCGCCGTGGCCGCGTCGCAGGGCGCGCTGGGCGGGATCATGTTCTCGATCCTGGGTATCCAGGGCGCCATGCTGTGGGGCGTGATCATGGCCTTCCTGTCGCTGCTGCCGGCGGTGGGCGCGGGCCTGATCTGGGCGCCGGTGGCGATCTATTTCCTTTTGACCGGCGCGACGGTCAAGGGCGTGGTGCTGATCCTGTTCGGCGTGCTGGTCATCGGCATGGTGGACAACATCCTGCGCCCGATCCTGGTCGGCAAGGACACCAAGATGCCGGACTACGCTGTGCTGATCTCCACGCTGGGCGGCATGGCCTTGTTCGGCCTGAACGGTTTCGTCATCGGTCCCTTGATCGCCGCCTTGTTCATGGCGTGCTGGGACCTGTTTGCGCCCGCGCCGGAAGAGCCGGCGGCGCGGCCGGCAGAGGCGCCGACCAAGCAGGAATAGCGTCTTCGAGCCGGGCCGGGCTGGCCTTGTTCCGTCTTCGCCACGGAACGGGGCCGGCCGTGGCCGCGATGGCCGGCTGCATCGACAGGGAGCGCATCGCCATGGAATGGAAACCGCAACGGTCCGGCTGGATCGAAGAGCGTAATTTCGACATCGAGTTCGCCGAAACCCCCGAGGGCTATCACGTCCGGGTGCGGGTGCTGGGCTTTCCACCGCTGGAAGACACCAGGAACGTGTACCCGAACGCCGCGCTGGCCGAGAAGGGCGCGCTGGCGCTGCTGAGCAGCCAGTTCCCCGGCACGCCGGATCTGGAAGACGCGTAGGCGTATTTCGGACCAGGGCAGGGCGGCCGCCTGCGATGCCTGCACCGGCCAGCCATCGCGGCCGGGGCGAGGCGGCGCCCTCTTGCGCCGTCTAGTGCAACTGCAGGCGGAAGTCGCCCAGGATCAGGTCGCGCTCCTTGGGGGCTTCGGTGCGGATCTGGCCGTCGTCCAGCGCCCATTGCGTTTCGGTGCCGCTGGCCCGCTTTGCGCCCTGCGGCGTTTCCAGCCTGCCCAGGTGCAGCCAGCCACCGTCCGCCTTACGGCGGTACGCATGCGGTGAACCTTGGGTGGCGTACTTGTTGTCAGCCGTGTAGACGCGCGGGAACAGGACCAGATCTTCCTGGCCGCTGCCGGACAGGTCCACGAAGAGCAGCAGGCACGGCGCGTCTCGCTCGTATTGCTTGGCGGTCGCGGGCGGCGTTGTGCTCGCCGTCGCGCAAGTCTGCGCCACGTAGGGATTCTGCTGCACGAGGAACTTCCACCAGCCCTCCGGCGCCTGCCGTCCGGCGGGCACGGTGTCAAAGGTGGGCGACGCGGCGATCAGGTCGGCCTTGGGTTCGTCCCAGGAGTAATACTTGCCTGTCAGCGCGCTTGCCGCCGCCTGCGCGATGCGCGGATCGCGCTTGCTGGCGGCGCCGTCGGCCAGCTGGCGCAGGGCATCGCGCCCCCAGTGGCCGTGGTCGTTGCGCATGCTGCTGTAGCGGTACTCGCGCGGTTCCAGACGGCCGTCGAGCAGGCCCTGCAGCTGGCTTTGCGCGGCGATGCGGCGCGGGTCGGCCGCGGGCGTCTGCACCAGCGCCAGCAGGACCAGCGTGGCGAAGGCGGCCACAAGGTTGGTCGTCGCCAGCGTGCCGTAGAAGCCCGCCGGCCGCAGCGCGGCCCAGGCGTAGCCCAGCGCGTACAGCGCCAGCAGGCCGCCGCAATACAGCGCCCAGACGCGGGGAATGGTCCAGCCGTACTGCCCGACCCGCAGGCCCAGGCCGTACAGCGCCACGGCCGCCAGCGGCAGCAGGCAGAGCATGGCCAGGCGCAGCGTCCTGGACAGGCCCTGGCCGAACGGCGCGGCCCCGGGGCTGTCCTGCCAGGCTGCGTTGATCAGCTTGATCCACAGCGCGCAGAAGGCGATAAGCGCGCCGGCCGACAGCTTGACGGCCTCGAAGCCGAGCGCCATGCGCGCCGCCAGCGCGATGGTGAACGCCAGCCCCACCAGCGCCACCAGCGGCAGGAGCCACGCATTCAGCGTCAGCCATGAACGCCGCAGCGTGTCGGCGATCTGGGGGCGGCGGCGCACGCCGACCAGGCTGACGGCCAGCACGATGGGCCAGCCGGCGATATGGAAGCGCGCCTTGCTGATCAGCTCGATCACGGCATCGATGCCGATCATGCGGAACATCAGGCCGGCGATCCACAGCAGCACGAACACGCTGATCGACAGGCAGATGGCCAGCGCCAGGTGCACGGTGTTGCGCCACGCGGCGCGGAACACCGCGGGGTAATTCCATTGAGGCTGGCGCGGATCGAGTTCCTGGACCAGCGGCAGCAGCACGAAGCCGGCCGCGCCGATCAGGAAGGTGATCAGCATGGGACGCTGGCTGTCCGAGACCACGGCCAGCATGCTTTTGGCGTCCCAGCCGAGTCCGTAGGCGGCCAGCAGGGGCAGGACCAGCACATAGGCGGCAAGCGCGATCAGCCAGCGCGCGCCGCTGCGCATGCCGGACAGCAACGCGCCGGCCAGCGGCGCGAGCCAGGCGAGTTGCAGCAGGAACACCATGGTGAAGGGCTGATCCCAGGGCCGGTAGCGGTGTATGGCGACAAAATGCAGGCCCAGGCCCAGCAGCGCGGCCAGCAGGCCATAGAACAGCACGGTCCGGTCGGCCGCGTCCAGTCGCTTCGTCGTTTGTGTCATCGGGTCAGAAATCCTCGCTGCGCCAGACCTTCAGCACGCGGCCGAAGACCTCGAAATCCATGCCTTCGGTGATGTCCCAGGCGTCGTACTTGGTGTTCTCGGACTTGGCCCGGACCACCAGGCCGGTGGCGGTGGGGATGCGCTGCAGCCGCTTGATGAAGCCTTCGCTGCCCACGCGGAAGAAATAGATCGCATCGTACTCGACCGCCTGCACGCCCCGGTCCACGATCAGGGGATCGCCGGGATTGAACATGGGGCGCATCGAGTCGCCGAAACCCGTGACGATGCACAGGTTCTTCGGGGACGAGAAGCCCCGGACATTCTTTTGCAGCCATTCCGGGCTGACGTTCCAGCTCTGGATCACGCCGGGCTGATCGCGCAGCTCCAGACCATTGCCCATCGCGCCTCCGGTATCGAATTGGGAAATCAGGACGTTGTCACGGATCAGTCCGCCCAGCCGTGCATGGCTGAAGGACAGCAGCCGCCCGGCCGGGATTTCCGCGGGCTCGCCCGCCAGCTCGTCGGCCCCCAGCGCGCGCCAGAGGTCGGGGTGGGGCTGGTCCATCCAGCTGTCGTGCAGGCCCAGCCCCAGCGAGATCTTGCCGGCCAGGGCGTCGCCGACGCGGCGCGGGTTCTTGTCGCGCTTGCCCTGGAAGCCCTGGAGGATCTGGTCCAGGTACTTGCGGCTGACGCCGGCCCGTTCGGCCAGGCGGTCGACGCCCCCGGCCTCCAGGACCGCGTACTTGAGGTTGTTCAGTCGTATCGAGCGGATATCCATGGTGGTAGCGATGGTAGCAACACGCTACCCAAAAGTACAGTAGCGAATCGCTATTGAAATTTCGGTAGCGAGTCGCTACCATTGATTCTACAAATGAGCTATTCGCGGCGACCGCAGTCAGCGGCGCCGAGCGTCGCGCGGGGCGGCGCTACCCAGGCGCGGGTCCACGCGTCCGATTCGCTACCAAGGAGGTATGTGATTCCCCTGAACCCTCATCCGGCGGCCGCGTCCCAGCCGCAACGGGCCGGCCATATCCGCATCCCGAACTCGCTGTACGACGCGATCACCGCGTTCCCTTTCAAGCTGACGACCCTGCGCGTGCTGCTGGCGGTACTGCGCAAGACCGAAGGCTATGGCAAACAGGAGGATGACTTGTCCGCATCCCAGCTGGCCTCGCTGTGCGGCGCGATGTCGCGCCAGCACGTCACCACGGCGCTGAACGAACTGGCGGCCCTGAACGTCATCCGCAAGCGGCCCGGCCGCTACGGCTGCGTGGTCGGCCTGAACCGGGATCCGGCGCAGTGGCGCCAGCCGGCCAGGCGCGCGGGCATGTCCGGGACCGGCACGGGTCCGCAAGACGGACCCTTGTCCGAATCGACCGCGCCAGGCCGTCCTGTTGCCGGACAGATCGATCGTCCCGGATTCGGACAAACAACAGACAACCTTCCAACAGACAACCCAGACAACATTCCGGCGGCGGGTCCTGCCCATGCCGGACCGGCCGCTCCGCCTCCCGTCATCGCGCTCGCGCTGAAAGACGGCTCCGAGTACGCCGTGACCGAGTCCCAGGCCGCCGAGTGGAGAGCCGCCTACCGTGAACTGGATGTGGACGCCGAGCTTCTGCGCATGCGCGCCTGGCTCGACGCGAAACCGCAGAACCGCAAGACACGCCGCGGCATCGGCGCGTTCGTGGTGGGCTGGTTGAACCGGTCCCTCGAACGCCGCCAGGCCCAGGCTTCAACCACGAGGGTGAACGCGCATGCACGCTTCGAACAGCAGGACTACCGCGCCGGGGTGGCGGCCGATGGCTCGTTTTAGTTTTCCCACCGAACCCAGGACCTGCGAGCGCCACGGCGATTTCCTGGACCTGAAGATGCCGGCGGGCTGGGCGGGCTGCCCGCGCTGCAACGGCGAACGCATCGCCCGCGAAGACGCGGGCAAGGCCGCCGCCGCCACGTCGGCGCACCGGCGCCAGGTGGCCGACAGCCTGCTCGGCCGCGCGGCCATTCCCGCGCGCTTCGCCGACAAGCGGCTCGACAACTTCGCGCCGCATGCCGAGGGCCCGCGGCGCGCGCTGGAACTGGCCCGCCGCTATGCCGACGGCTTCGGCGCCGAGGCCGCGAAGTCCGGCGCCAGCCTGGTGTTCTGCGGCGGCGTCGGCGCGGGCAAGACCCATCTGGCCGTGGGCATTGCCCATCGCCTCATGGAGCAGGGCCGCATCGCGGTCTTCACCTCGGTGATCAACGCCATCCGCCGGGTCAAGGACACCTACCGCCGCGACAGCGGCCAGTCCGAGGCCCAGGTGGTGGCCGGCTTCATCCGGCCCGACCTGCTGATCCTGGACGAAGTGGGCGTCCAGTTCGGCAGCGAGACCGAGAAGATGATCCTGTTCGAAATCATCAACGGCCGCTACGAGCAGCTCAAGCCCACCATCGTGATCAGCAACCTGGCCAAGGACGCGCTCACCGACTACCTGGGCGAGCGCGTGGTCGACCGGCTGCGCGAAGGCGGCGGACGCATGCTGATCTTCGACTGGCCCAGCTACCGCAGGCAGGCCGCGTAGGCGCGGCCCGCGGGGCGCAAGCAGGGGCGCAGGCAGGAAACCGGCAAGGACAACAAGATGAAGAAGGAACGCAACATGGAAAAGGAACGCAATATGGGTTATCCCCGTTGGGTCGAAGACGAGCTGTGGAACTGGTCGCGCTGGTGCTGGCTGGGCGACTGGCCGCAGCCCGATCCCAACGTCAAGTGCATCTCGGCCGAACGGGCCTACCGCGCGCCGGCCGGCCCGGACGACGAGCCGGCGCCGATCCCGGTGCACATGGACCACGCGCGCAAGGTGCAGAAGCTGTACGACGCGCTGGCGCACGTCGAGCAGCGCGTGCTGCAGGCCGAGTATCCGCGCCGCCACGAATACGCCGGCATGACCGCGGGCGAGCGCATCACGCGCGCCTGCGACAGGCTGGACATCAGCCCGGTCTACTACAAGATCGCGCTCGGTCACATGAAGGACCAGGTGCGGAGGGCCTTCCAATGAAGTACGCGAAGGAAGTCCTGGATCTGATGTCGGCCTTTCCCGGCCGCGAGTGGCGCATGGCCGAACTGGTGCGCGACGCCTCCGGCGGCCGCGAACTTGCGCGCCGCGAGCGCGACGCTATGCGCCAGGCCATCCTGCGCGTGCTCGAGGCGCTGCAGGATTGCGGCCAGGTGCAGCGTATCGAGTACGCGCGCAATTCACTGACCTATGCCTGGGGCGAGGTGCGACACGAGCAAGCTTGCGCCTGCGACTGATCATGCGACAATTCCTCCGGGCCATTGCGTCTTGCGCGAGTGGCCCGCAAGCCTGAAACCAAAGCCCGCCAACGCGGGCTTTTTGTTTGATGCGTCCGGCACGCGCTGTCTTCAACAGGCGTGATTCCCGCTCCGATCTGATCGCCGCGAACGGCGCCAGGCGCGATGGCGGGAGCCGCCGGCATCACTGCATCGAGTGCGACACACACGGCGTTGCCGATGCGACGAATGATGCGACAATACGTCCGGGCCATTGCGTCTTGCGCAAGCGGCCCGACGAACCGAACACCCACCCGCGCAAGCGGGTTTTTTTACGCCCCGGATATTCCCGCCTAGGGAATGCCGGGGCGTTTTGCTTGGCGCCGTCCAGCGGCCTGCCGCCTCGCCATTTCCTGCTCGCCCCGGGTCCCGTCTCCCCCCGGCACGCGAGCGGGCGGCTTGAGGCGGCAGCCCGGTGGGCGACAGCCGGAATCCGCCGTACACAGGCCGCACGCACATGCAACGCGGCACCGCGCTCTTCGCGCAGCAAAGCCGGCCTTCCGCCTCCAGGCAACTGGGTTCCCGCCACCGGCCTTCGGGCCGGCCCGATCTTTCCGGGCGCGTCCCGCCCGTCACGCTACAGGAGTGAATCATGCCGCAGCAGCCGCATGCACAGGCCGCGCCGCGGGCGTATCGCCGCCTTGGCCTGGCCGCCACCAGCGGTCCCCAGACGGGAGCCGAGCATGGCGAATAACTCCGCCACCGGCGGCTACCTGTCGCCTCTGCTGGTGTCTCCACCCCTGGAAGACGCCGAGCTGGAGGCCGTGTTCCAGGGCTATATCGCCGGCGTGTCCGGCCTGCCCAGCAACCTGGTTCGTACGCGCTGGCCGGCGGCCGGCGCGGAACCGCCCGCGCCCGACCAGACCTGGTGCCTCATGGACATCCGGTCCCAGGCCGCGGACGCCGCTCCTGCCGTGACGCACGATCCGGCCGGGGAGGGGACTGATTCCCTTGTTCGGCACGAGAGCATCGAAGTGCTGTGCTCGATGATCGGCCCGCGCGCGCTGCGCCACGCGGCGCAGCTGCGCGACGGCTCGGCCGTGCCGCAGAACCGCGAAGCCCTGCAGGCGCAGGACATGGCGGTGACCGGCGCGGGGCCCATCCAGGCCAGGCACGAGCAAGTGAATCAGCAGTGGATTCGGCAGTACGACATCAGCCTGCGCTTCGCGCGCAGAGTGAAGCGCGTCTATCCGGTCCTGAATCTTCTGTCGGCGCCAGTCACGACGCATGCCGCGTCAGTGTCGTCGACGGATTTCGTCAACCACCTTGCAGATTAAGGGATCTACCACCATGGCTAATGGATTGCCGGTATCGCGCCTGATCAACGTCACGATCAACATGTCGCCGCTGGCGGCGCAGGGCGCCAACCTCAACACCGCCCTGCTGCTGGGCTCGTCCGCCGTCATCGACACGGGCGAGCGCATGCGCTCCTATGGCGGCATCGACGCCGTCGCGGCGGACTTCGGCATCACGGCGCCGGAATACCGCGCCGCGCTGCTGTACTTCCAGCAGACGCCGCAGCCGTCGCAGCTCTACATCGGCCGCTGGGCCAAAGCCGCGACCTCGGCCACCCTGCGCGGCGCCGTGCTGTCGGCCGCTGAAAAGCAGATGTCGGTCTGGACCGCGGTCAAGACCGGCGGCTTCAAGCTGAGCGTCGACGGCGTCGAGAAGGCGGCCACGGGCCTGGACTTCTCCACGGCGACCAACCTGAACGGCGTCGCGTCCATCATCGGCGCCGCGCTGGCCGGCACCACGGTGCAGTGGAACGGCTCGCAGTTCGTCGTCACGTCCACCACGTCCGGCGCCAGCTCGACGCTGGGCTACGCCTCGGCGCCCGCCTCCGGCACCGACGTGTCGGACATGCTGGGCCTGAGCGCCGCCAAGGCCTCCGCGCCCGTGGCCGGCATCGTCGCCGAAACGCCCGCGGCGGCCGTCTCGCTGTTCCTGGATCGTTTCGCCAACAAGTTCCTGGGCCTGACCTTCGCCGACAGCCTGACCGACGCGCAGCACCTGGCCGTGGCCGAGCTGATCGAAGCCGATCAGCGCCACCTGTACGGCGTGTCGACCCAGGCGCCGCAGGTGCTGGACCCGACCAACGCCGACGACATCGCCAGCCGCCTGAAGGCGCTGAAGTACAAGTACTCGATCGTGCAGTTCTCCAGCGCCAGCCCCTATGCGGTGGCCTCGCTGCTGGGCCGCATGCTGACGGTGAACTTCAACGCCAACAACACCACCATCACGCTGATGTACAAGCAGGAGCCGGGCATCGTCGCCGAGACCCTGAGCAGCAGCCAGGCCGACACGCTGGCGGCCAAGCGCTGCAACGTGTTCGTCAACTACGACAACGACACGGCCATCATCCAGTATGGCGTGACGCCCAGCGGCATCTTCATCGACTCGGTCTACAACGCGATCTGGTTCCGCAACCGCGTCCAGACCGACGTCTACAACCTGCTCTACACCAGCCCCACCAAGGTGCCCCAGACCGACGCCGGCAACCAGCTGATCGCCTCGGTGATCGAGGCTGCCTGCGAAGCCGCGGTCAACAACGGCTACCTGGCGCCGGGCGTGTGGAACTCGGCGGGCTTCGGCGCGCTGAAGCAGGGTGATCCGCTGTCCAAGGGCTACTACGTGTACGCCCCGGCCATCGCCACGCAGTCGCAAGCCGACCGCGAGGCGCGCAAGGCCGTTCCGTTCCAGGTCGCCGCCAAGGAAGCCGGCGCCATCCATACCGTCGACGTCCTCGTCACGGTCAATCGCTAAACAGGAGCACAGCAGATGTCTACCTATTCGTTCGCTGATATCAGCGCCAGCCTCGTCGGTCCCGGCGGCGCAATCTCGCTGGGGTATGGCTCGGGCGTGGCCGACGAGGGCATCGCCATCGCGGCCAAGGCCGAGAAAAGCGCCATGACCGTGGGCGCCGACGGCGAAGTCATGCACACCCTGCGCGCCGACAAGAGCGGCACCGTGACGCTGACCTACCTGAAGACCTCGCCGGTCAACGCGCAGCTGCAGGCCCTGTACGACGCCCAGTCGCTGGACAGCCGCCTGTGGGGCAAGAACCTGATCACGGTCACCAACCCGTCGACGGGCGACGTGACCACCTGCCGCTCGTGCGCGTTCAGCAAGAAGCCGGACCTGTCCTACAAGAAGGATGGCGACACGGTGAAGTGGACCTTCGACGCGGCCAAGATCGACACGATCCTCGGCATTTACTGAGCACGGCGCCATGGCATTGGAAATCGACCTGAACGGCCACCGGTATTCCATCGGAAAACTGAGCGCCAAGCAGCAGTTCCACATGTCGCGCCGCATCGCCCCGATCGTTCCCACGCTGATCCCCGTGTTCGTCCGCCTCGCGGCGGGCGGCAAGCGGATCAGCGAGGATCCGGGCGGCATGGCCGATGTGCTCCAACCCCTGGCCGACGGCCTGGCTGCGATGAAGGACGAGGACGCCGAGTACGTGCTCGATACCTGCATGCAGGCGGTGCAGCGCAAGCAGGAACACGGCTGGGCCAACGTCTGGTCGGCCAGCCAGCGCGTGCCGATGTTCCAGGACATCGACCTGGCCGTCATGCTGCCGCTGGCGCTGCGCGTGATCACCGAGAACCTCGGGCCTTTTATTCAAGGGCTGCTTACCAGCCAGACCGGCAGCCCCGAGGCGACACAGGCTGGCTGAAGCGCCTGCCTGGCGGCGAGGACTGGCTGCTGGCGCCGGTCCTCGAGGGACTCTGCAAGTACGAGTCCCTCAAGGACGGCACGCTGGACCTGGCCGACATCGCGCTCCTGAACGACGCCCTGTCGGTCCGGGCAGACAACAAGGCGGAAGCGCACCGCCGCTACATGGCAGAGAAAAATGACTAGTATTTCCGTGCCCGTGGATGCGGGCGGAACCGCGACCTTCAAGATAGACAAGGGGCAGTTGGATCAGCTGATGTCGCAGCTGGGCCAGCTCAACGACAAGGGCAAGCCGTCCCGGTCCGAGAAGCTGATGCAGGCGCTGCAGACGTTCGTGGACCGGGCCCATACCGTGGTCAGCTTCGCCGAGAGCCGTATCGAGCGCTTTGAAAACGCGTTCATGGCGGCGCGGCTGGCGGGCACGTCGGGCCGGGAGCTGCGCGCGCTGGAGGCGGCCGGCCAGGAATTCGGCCTGTCGGCCGAAGCCATGCGCAATGGCGTGCAGGCGCTCTATCGCTCCGTGCGCGACGATCCCGAGGCTGCGGCGGCCCTGCGCAAGCAAGGCATCAGCACGCATGACGACGAGGGCAATCAACGCAGCACCGCCGATCTGGCGCGAGCGCTGAGCAATGTGCTGCAGAAGCTCGACGGCAAGCAGGCGAGCGAACTGGGCAAGCAGCTCAACCTCGACGCCTCCGTGATCGAGGCGCTGCGCAACCCCGCGTTCCCGGCACAGGCCGATAGCGCGTATGCCGGCCTGGAAGGCAGCAGGGTCGACGCCGCCGGCGAACGCGCTCATCGCGTCATGACTTCCGTGCGCGAGGTGGGGCGTCAGCTGGATAGCGTCTTCGCGCAGGCCTTCCTGACCATGGCCGACAAGCTCGAACCCTTCCTGCAGAACGTCGCCACCTGGTTGAAGGAAAACGGCACGCTGCTGGGCACGCGCCTGGGCGAAGTCGGCAATTTCTTCATCTCCATCCTGTCTGGGCTGGGACCGCTGATCTCCATGTTTCAGTGGCTGGACGAGGCGACAGGCGGGTTTTCCTCGCAGCTGACGCTGGCGCTGAGCGGCCTGTTGCTGCTCGGTGGCGGCGGCGTGATCAGAGGGCTGTTCAGCCTGCTGTCTTCCTTGTCGAAGGCGACGGGTTTGACCGAGTTCCTGGGGAAACAGTGGACCCGGTTGAAAGATGCCTTGGGTCCGATGGCGGAGCGGGCGGGAGCCGCCATGCGTTCGGCATTCGCCCGCATGGGTAACTTCCTGCTGTCGTCGGGCAGGGCGATGGCGACGGGCATCGGCCGGATGGCCGCCAATGCCTGGGCCCGGCTGGGTGCGTTCGCGACGCAGGCGGGCAGCTTCGTGGCCAATGGCCTGAGCGCCGTCGGCAGGGCGGTGGCGCAGACCGCCGAGTCGCTGTGGTCCAGGGTCACGTCGTGGTTCGGACGCGCTTCGGCATCGCTGGGGGAATTGTCTGGCCAGGCCGCGCGGGTTGGCGCCCGTGTCGGCGGCGGCGCGGCGCTGATGCTGATGCCAAGCGAGTTGGGAGACGATCAACTGGAGTTGAAGAAGCTCCATTACCGGCGGGCCAATGGCCTGCCCCTGGACGGTTCGGCGGATCCCAAGCACGACAGGCTAGAGGGCAGCGTGATGCAGTACTACGAGTACTACGTCCAGCCGGACGGGCCGGAACCTGCGCGCGCCTCGCCCTATCCGTCCTCGCCGACGGCCGATCGACTGAGCCGCATGTTGAACCCGACCAGCATCGAACCGTGGCAAGGCTATGCGCCGGGCTTTTCCGGCGCCGGCCTGTTGGGCCTGCCGGCAATGCCACCAGCGCAACCCGGCGTCACCTCGGCAACCGTGAACGCCAACACCACCATCAACGTGCATGGTGTATCCGATCCGCTGGCTGTCGGTACCGCCGTCGCCAACGAGCAGAACCGGGTCAACAGCGACCTGGCCCGCAATACGCGAGGAGCAATGGAGTGAACGAGCTCGACTTCCAAGGGGCCGACATGGTCGGCCTGTCGTCCAAGCGCATCGGCGACATCCTCATCCAGGCGACCACCAGCGAGTCCTACGACGACACGCTGTCCATCACCAGCCATCCGGTCGAGTCCGGCCCCTATGGCAACTCGATGATCAGCGACCACGCCTACAAGCAGCCGCTGACCGTGACGCTGAAGTGCGGCTGGAGCAACGCCTCCTACGAGGCGCTGCTGGGCGCCAAGGCGATGGACGTGGCCAACGGCAAGGCGGCCGCCGACGACTACGCGACCGCGATCTATTCGCAGCTGCTGAGCCTGCAGGAAGCGCGCGAGCCGATCGAGGTGGTCACCAGCCGCCGGCGCTACGTGAACATGCTCATCGAGAGCCTGGGCGTCGAGCACAACCTGGCCAGCTCGGGCGCGCTGTTCGTGACCGTCAAGCTGCGCGAGGTGATCGTGGCGCAGACCCGCGTCACCTCGCTGCCGCCCTATGCGCACCAGCAGCAGAAGGAAAAGACGGCCGACAAGCAGAACCTGGGCACGAAGTCGCCCAAGCCCGTGGCCGCGCCATTCGACGGCCCGCGGACCTCGACCTAGGAGACGACCATGAACTACTTCGAAATCCCCCTGTCGCCGATCCCGCAGGTGTTCGCCATCTCGCTGGGCGGGGACGACTACCGGCTGACGCTGCAATACCGCGACGGCTGGATCCTCGACGTGGCCGACGACCTGGGCAAGCCGCTGGTGTCGGGCGTGCCGCTGGTGACCGGGCTGGACCTGCTGGCGCAGCATCGTCATCTGGGTTTCGCCGGCGGGCTGCGGGTCAAGGGCGCGGAATCGCCCGACGACGCGCCCACCTTCAACGACCTGGGACGCGGCTCTCATCTTTACTGGACGGCGGACTGACATGGCCGACATACCGATGATGGAACCCGTCACGACCTACGGCGACCCGGTGGCGGACGAGGCGGGCGTGCGCCAGTGGGGCCGCAAGGTCTCGCTGATCGTGGGCGGCGAAGAGGCGCTGGACCTGTCCGAGCTGAGCTTCAGCTTCGAGATCAAGCGCAACGACGCCAGCTCGCCCAACGCCGCGACCATCAAGGTGATGAACGCCAGCGCCGAAACCGCCAGCATGGTGCAGAAGGAGTTCACCCGCGTGGTGCTGCAGGCCGGCTACGAAGGCAACTACGGCGTGATCTTCCACGGCAACCTGGTGCGCGCCAAATGGGGCAAGTCCGGCGGCGTCGACACCGTGCTGAACCTGACCGCCGCCGATGGCGACCAGGCCTACAACTTCGCCGTGGTGAACACCACCTTGCCCAAGGGCGCGACCAAGGCCGACAAGCTGCGGCTGCTGTGCTCGGCCATGAACCCCTATGGGGTCAAGCAGGGCTACGCGCCCGAGCTGGACGGCAAGGCCTCGATCCGCGGCACGGTGATGTCCGGCATGGCGCGCAGCTACATGAATGATGTCTGCGGCAGCGCCAACGCGCTGTGGAGCATCCAGGACGGCAAGGTCAACGTCGTGCCCGAGACCGCCTACATGCCCGGTTCGGTGCCGGTCATCTCGCACGAGACCGGACTGGTAGGCATGCCCGAGCAGGCCGAGAACGGCATCAAGCTGCGCATGCTGCTCAATCCCAGCATCCGCGTCGGCGGGCTGATCCACCTGGACAACAGCCGCATCGCCGAATACGGCTTCCAGGCCCAGTCCAACGCCAAGCGCGACGGCGGCAAGAAGGCCGAGGCGGAGGTCGACCGCAGCGAGCAGCGCAAGATCAGCAGCGATGGCTACTACTACGTGATGGTGGTCGAGCATCGCGGCAACACGCGTGGCGGAGATTGGTACACGGATGTGCTGTGCGTGGCCACCGACGCGACGCTGTACCCGGGCGATCTCGGGCAGGCCGGCCCCGGTGGCGGCGATGGCAAGGCGGCCAACGTCGTCAAGTAGGCGGCGCGCGTTTCAGATGACCCAGGCAGGATGACTCATGAATCGACTTGAAAGCTTGAACGATCCGGAAGCCAGCTTGCGCGCCGGCATGCGCGGCGCGCTGGCCGAGACCTGGACCGCCATGCCGGCCGTGATCGTGGACTTCGATCCGGTGGCGATGACGTGTTCGGCGCAGCCCGCGATCCGCGCGCGCGTCACGGCGCCCTCGGGCGGCCAGCAGCACGTGCCGCTGCCGCTGTTGCTCGATTGCCCCGTCTACTTTCCGTCGGGCGGCAATTGCACGCTGACCTTTCCGGTCCAGCCTGGCGACGAATGCCTGGTGGTGTTCGCCTCGCGCTGCATCGACGCGTGGTGGCAGTCGGGCGGCGTGCAGGACCAGGCGGAAATGCGCATGCACGACCTGTCCGACGGCTTCGTCTTCGTGGGGGTGCGTTCGCAGCCGCGCGTGCTGCCCTCGGTCAACACGGGCGCCACCGAGCTGCGCAGCGACGACGGCTCGACCTTTCTTCGGCTGGATCCTGCCAGCCAGAAGGTGAAGATCGTGGCGCCGGGCGGTTTCGAGGTCGTGGCGCCGATGTCCGAGTTCTCGGATCAGGTGCTGGTCAAGGGGCTGCTCAGCTACGTGGCTGGCCTGGTGGGCAGCGGCGGCCAGGGCAGCGCCGCGCGCATCACCGGCGCGCTCAACGTGATCGGCCAGATCGTCGCCAACGGCAAGCGGGTCGACGACACCCATACCCATACCGCGCAAGGCGCCAACGCGGCCACCACGCCGCCCAACTGAGGACACCTATGCGTTACCGAAAACTCGACGCCGACGGGGACTACTCGTTCGGCTCGCGGCAGGCCGACTTTTTCCGGGACTCTCCGGACACCGTCGCGCAGGCCGTCAAGACGCGGCTGATGCTATTGCGCGGCGAGTGGTTCCTGGACTCGACCGAGGGCATGCCCTGGCAGGGCGAGGTGCTGGGCAAGCAGCCCCGCGCCAGCTACGACTGGGCCATCCGCCAGCGCATGCTGGGCACGCCCGGCGTGACCGGCATCAGCGACTACGCCAGCCGCCTCGATCCGCAAAGCCGCGGCCTGAGCGTCACGGCAACCCTTACAACCCTTTATGGCTTGGCCATCGTGCAGGCGGCTCTATGACGATACTTTCTACCGCTCCGGTGATCGACGCCGCGGGCATACGCGCACCGAGCTACGGCGAAGTGCTGCAGTACTTCAAGGACCAGTACCGCAACATCTACGGCGCGGACACCTACCTGGAGGCCGACAGTCAGGACGGCCAGCTGCTGGCCGTGTTCGCGATGGCGATCCACGACGCCAACACCGCGGCCGTCCAGGTCTACAACGCCTTCTCGCCGGCCACGGCCTCGGGCGCCGCGCTGTCCAGCAACGTCAAGATCAACGGCCTGGCGCGCGGCGTGGCCACGCGCTCGTCGGTCGACCTGCGCATCGTGGGGCAGGGCGGCACCACCATCGCTGGCGGCGTGGCGCTGGACGGCGATCGCGTGCAGTGGGAGCTGCCCGCCAGCGTCACCATCCCGCCGGCCGGCGAGATCACGGTCACCGCGCTGTGCCGCAAGGTCGGCGCCGTGGCCGCCGCGCCGGGCGCCATCACGCGCATCGGCACGCCCACGCTGGGCTGGCAGTCCGTGACCAACCCGGCCGCCGCCACGCCCGGCGCGCCCGTCGAAAGCGACGCGGCGCTGCGGGTCCGGCAGGCCGTGTCGGTGGCGCTGCCGTCGCGCACCGTGCTGGAAGGCACCGTCGGCGCGGTGGCGTCCGTGCCGGGCGTGCTGCGCCATGTCGCCTACGAGAACGACAAGGCCGTCGCGGACGCCAACGGCCTGCCGCCGCACAGCATCGCGCTGGTGGTGGACGGCGGCGACGCCGGGCGGATCGCCAGCGCCATCGCCGCCAAGAAGACGCCCGGCACCGGCACGCATGGCTCGACCAGCGTGGTGGTCACGGACATTTACGGCATCGCGCATCCGATCCGCTTCTTCCGGCCCGTTCGCGTGCCGGTGTCCGCCGAGATCCAGATGCGCGCGCTGGCCGGCTACACCACGGCCACCGGCCAGGCGGTGCAGCGGGCGGTGGCGGACTACATCAATGGCGTGGCCATCGGCGGCGGCGCCAGCGCGTCCGTGGAATGGGCCGACGCCATCTCGGCCGCCAACGGCGTGCCGGGCAGCGGCACCTTCAAGATCACCGGCCTGGCGCTGAGCCGGTCGTCCGGCAACGGCGCGCCCGACGTGGCCCTGGCCTTCAACGAGGCGGCGGCGGCCACGCCCGACGCGATCAAGATCACGGTGAGCGGGTGAGCGACATGGCCAATGCTGACGAATATCTCGGGCTGCTGTCGGCCTATCACCGTCCTCGGCCCAGGTTCGGCGCCACGGTGGCGGCGGTCTGCGGCGCGGCGGCTGCCGTGCGCGACTTGTACGCGGGCATGCCGGACGCCTTCGACCTGGACCTGGCCGTCGGCGCGCAGCTGGACGCCGTGGGCCGCTGGATCGGCCTGGGACGCCGCGTCGCCACGCCGATCTCCGGCGTGTACTTCGCGCTGGACATCGACGGGCTGGGCATGGACCAGGGCGTCTGGCAGGGTCCCTTCGATCCGGACAACGGCCTGACCGTGCTGGACGACGACACCTACCGGCTGCTGCTGCGGGCCAAGATCGGCGCCAACCACTGGGACGGCACGCTGGAAACCTCGGCCGCCATCCTGAACCAGATCTTCCAGGGCGGCACCCACGTGCTGATCGAGGACAACGGCGACATGTCGGTGGACATCGGCGTGGCCGGCGCGCCGCCTTCGGCGCTGTTCCTGGCCCTGCTGACCGGGGGCTACATCCCGATCAAGCCCGAAGGCGTGCGCATCAAGTACTACGTGCTCCCCTCGGGCGAGGGACCGCTGTTCGGTTTTGACGTGCAGAACCAATACATCTCGGGGTTCGACAACGGACTCTGGGGATCGCTGTTTACCGGTTGAATTCGCCGGTTCAATAAGGAAAACACTCCGTGGCTATCAATCAAATCCTTCCCTTCGGCACCGCCGCCGGCGCCAACGTGCTCGCACCCGCCGACTACCAGGCCCTGGCCAGCCGCAATGCCGGCTTCTCGGCCGGCACCGCCAAGTCCAAAGAGCTGAATACCGTCTGGCGCCAGGCGTCCTTCGTGGCCGCCATGCTCGGCCAGTACATCGCCGACAAGAGCGGGCAGGACGTGCTGGACAACGGCGACCTGGCCGCGCTGCAGGCCAAGTTCGTGGCCGCCCTGGCCGCCTCGCCGGCCTTCACCGGCACGCCCACCGCGCCCACGCCCGTCGCCGGCGACAAGAGCGGCAAGCTCGCCACCACCGCCTTCGTGGCCGGCAACTTCCCGCGCGTCTGCTCGATCGGCGCGCTGCCGACGCAGGACATCGGCCCCATCATCGTGGCCGAATGCTCCGAGGTCTGGACCTGGGTATCCACCCAGTACTACACCGGCTACCGCTCGCCGCTCTGCGGCCGTCCGGTGGACGGCCACACCGTCACCCCGCTGGCCAGCGAAGTCGACGCGGTCGGCGGCGAGTTGAGCAAGACCGACTATGCGCGCCTGTGGGGGTATGCGCGCGAGAACAGTCTGGTGGTGTCCGATGCGGTCTGGACTGCGAACCGTGGGGCGCATTACTTCGCGGATGTCAGCGGGACGACGTTCCGGGTGCCGGATTTGCGGAATATGTTCCGGCGGTATACGGGGACTGACGCTGACACTGCAAATGCGCGGGCGCTGGGAAGTTATCAAACGGATGCGTTGCAACGGCTCATCGGCAACGTCGCAAATATCCAGTCTGTATTCGCTACCACTGGCGGGGCGTTTTATACGAGCCCGGCAGGA